>JACXUS010000244.1 GCA_014763785.1 Sphingomonadales bacterium
CTCCCGGACCCTCCCGGGATATTTGCACACTGTTGAGGAGCAGGGTGCTTTCCCCTCAACAGTGCGGAAATATCCCGGGGGTCCGGGGGCTGGCCCCCGGCCTTGGCCATACGGCGCCCCGTTGACCTTTTTCCCCGGCGCCTGTAGCGCAGCACCATGGCACGCGCACCCCTTCTCCAGCTTTCCGACATCTCGCTGACCTTCGGCGGCACTCCTGTTTTTGACGGGCTCGACCTGACTGTGCAACCGGGCGACCGGGTCGCGCTGGTCGGGCGCAATGGCTCGGGGAAATCGACGCTGATGAAGGTCATGGCGGGGCTGATCGAGCCTGATCGCGGGTCCCGCGTCGTGCCGACCGGCACGCGCGTGGGCTATATGGAGCAGGAGCCCGATCTGTCGGCCTTTGCCACCTTGGGCGATTTCGCCGCTTCGGCGCTGGACGCGTCAGAAAAATACCGCGTCGAGATGGTCGCCGAGGGGCTCAAGTTCCGCCCCGAGGCCTCCGTGGCCACTGCCTCGGGCGGCGAGCGGCGCCGCGCCGCGCTGGCGAAGCTGCTGGCCGAGGCGCCGGAGCTGATGCTGCTCGATGAGCCCACCAACCACCTTGATATTCAGGCGATCGGCTGGCTGGAAGAAGAGCTGCGCGAGACCCGCACGGCCTTCGTGCTGATCAGCCACGACCGGGCGTTTTTGCGCCATCTGACGCGCGCGACCCTCTGGATCGACCGCGGTCAGGTGCGGCGGATGGAGAAGGGGTTTGACGCCTTCGAGGAGTGGCGCGAAGAGGTCTGGGCCGCCGAGGACGAGGCGCGCCACAAGCTCGACCGCAAGATCAAGGCCGAGGCGAAATGGGCGGTCGAGGGGATCTCGGCGCGCAGGAAGCGCAACATGGGCCGGGTCCGCGCGCTGCAGGATCTGCGCGCCGAACGGGCAAGCCAGATCCGCCGTCAGGGCACGGCGGCGATGGAGCTGGACGCAGGCCCGCAATCGGGCAAGCGGGTGATCGAGGCCAAGGGCCTTGAGAAGCACTTCGGCGATAAGGCGATTGTCTCGGGCTTCGATCTGCGGGTGTTGCGCGGGGATCGTGTCGCCTTCGTCGGCCCGAATGGGGTCGGCAAGACGACGCTTCTGAAGATGCTGACCGGCGAGACCGAGCCCGATTCGGGCACGGTGACCCACGGCACCAATCTGGAAATGGCGGTCTTCGATCAGGCGCGGGCGACGCTCGACCTAGGCATGACGCTTTGGGACGGGATGGTGAATGACCCCGATATGCGGGTCTCGGGGCGCGCCGATCAGGTGATGGTGCGCGGCACGCCCAAGCATGTCGTGGCCTATCTGAAGGACTTCTTGTTCGACGAGATGCAGGCGCGCGCGCCGATTGGCTCGCTCTCGGGGGGGGAGCGCGCGCGGCTGCTGCTCGCGCGGATCATGGCGAAGCCCTCGAACCTTCTGGTGCTCGACGAGCCGACCAACGATCTGGATGTCGAGACGCTCGACCTGTTGCAGGATATCCTGGGCGAATATGACGGCACGGTGCTTCTGGTCAGCCACGACCGCGATTTCATCGACCGCGTGGCCACGACCACGATCGCGATGGAGGGCGATGGCCGCGCCACCGTCTATGCCGGCGGCTGGACCGATTATCAGACCCAGCGCGCGTTGGCCGCGCCCGAGGCGGTGAAGCCCACTGCCAAGAAGGCCGAGGCGCCGAAAGAGGCCCCAGCGCCCAAGGAGGCGCCGAAGAAATCCGGCCTCAGCTTCACTGAGAAGCACCGGCTGGAGGAGCTGCCCGGGTTGATCGAGAAGCTCGATCGCGAGATCGCCAAGCTGGGCGAGCTTCTGGCCGATCCCGATCTTTTCACCCGCGAGCCGGTGAAGTTCAAGAAGGCCACCGAGATGCTGGCCGAGCGGCAAGAGGCGCTTGGCGCCGCCGAAGAGGAATGGCTGATGCTCGAGGAAAAGGCCGGCGCCTGAGCCGGCAAGACAGGGCAGGGCAGGGGGCGGCTGCGCCGCGGCCTCCGGCGGGAGTATTTTCGCCAAGAAGAAACCGTCCCGTCCCTCAGGCGTCCCGGATCGGGGTTCTGCCTTGTGGGTTTCTTCTTGGTCCAAATACTCAAATTCCCCGGCCGATGCCCGGCACGCGCTTTGGTAGGGGCGGAACTCCTTGACAGGGCGCCCCCGATCCCCGATAAGCGCGCGACCCGGCGGTGAGTCTCTCTCCGCCGGGACATCATTTGCAACAACGCCCCGGGAGGGGCGCGCTGTCCGAGGCGGGGAAACCCGGCAATCCATCAGGAGCCATAAACTCCAGGAGCCACAGGGCGCGGCTGATAAAAGGAAGAACGCATGTTTGCGGTCCTCAAGACTGGCGGCAAGCAATACAAGGTTCAGGCGGGCGACGTGCTCCGCGTCGAGCTGATTGCAGCCGAAGCTGGCGACAAGGTCCAGTTCAACGAGATCCTGATGGTCGGCGGCGAGAGCCTGACCGTGGGCGCCCCCCTCGTCGAGGGCGCGGCGGTCGTAGCGGAAGTCATCGACAATATCAAGGCCGACAAGGTCATCACCTATCACAAGCGCCGCCGCAAACATTCGTCGCAGCGCACCCGTGGCCATCGTCAGAAACTGACGCTGGTGCGCGTGACCGAGGTTCTCGCCTCGGGCGCCGCTGCTTCGGGCGTGAAGGAAGCCGTGGGCACCGCCTCGGCCCGCCGTGTCGCCCATAACGCCGAAGCCGCTCCGGCGACCGAGGCCCCCGCGAAACCGAAGCGCGCTTCCAAAAAAGCCGCTGAAGCTCAGGAGTAATCCCCCATGGCACACAAGAAAGCAGGCGGTTCGTCCCGCAACGGCCGCGACTCGGCCGGTCGTCGCCTTGGCGTGAAACTCTACGGCGGTCAGGCCGTGAACCCGGGCAACATCATTGTGCGTCAGCGCGGCACCACCTGGTGGCCGGGCGAAGGCGTCATGATGGGCCGTGATCACACCATCTTCGCCGTCACCGAGGGCAAGGTCGAGTTCAAGAAGGGCCTCAAGGGCCGCACCTTCATCTCGGTTCTTCCCGTTGCGGAGGCGGCCGAGTAAGCCGAAACCGGAACACGCACAGTGATTGGGGATCGGCTGCAAGGCCGGTCCCCTTTTCGTTTTCGGCGATCTCCGGGTCGGCGAGGGCGGGGAGAGGAGGCCCCGCCGCGCTGCTGGTCTTTCTGCGTTGCGGCGCAGAAGTGTCCGGAACTCAACGAAAATTCAACGGGGCAGGGTTACATTTGTCATCAACCTGCCCCATTTGTCAGTTAGGGCCAGAAGACCAGCGTTTCGAGGAGGCGCGCGATGTTTCAAGACCAGATCGTTGCTCAACCCGTGATCGAGGCGGAGCGCTTCATCCTGCGCCCGCTGCGGCGCTCGGATGCGGGGCTGATCGCGATGTATACCGCCGACCGGCGGCTGGCCGAGGGGACGCGGGCGATCCCGCATCCGCTGCCCCCCGGCGCGACCGAGGCCTATATTGCGCGCGCCCAAGGCGAGACCCGGGCCGAGGATGTCTGGGCGCTGGATGGCTCGGGCCATGGGCTGGCCGAGGTGCTGGGCGTCGTGTCGCTGACCCGGATCGAGGCGGATCAGTCCGAGGTCGGCTTCTGGGTCGGTGCGGGGTTCTGGAACACGGGCTTCGCCTCCGAGGCGGTGGCGGCGCTGGTGGCGGCGAACCCGCACCGCTCGCGCACCCTCTTTGCCGAGGTGTTTCAGGACAATCCGGGCTCGGCCCGGGTCCTGACCAACAGCGGCTTTGAGTATCTGGGCGATGCGGAATGCTGGTCGGTGGCGCGCGGGGCGCGGGTGCCGACCTGGACCTATCTGCGCAAGATGGTCTGAGGCGATGACCGGGGCGCTGCCCGCGGTTTTGCGGACGGCGCGTCTGGTGCTGCGCCCGCTCGGCCCCGCCGATGCGGGTGCGGTGATCGCGACGCTTGGGGATCTGGGCACCGCCCGCTGGCTGCGGCCGGTGCCGCATCCCTTCGGCGCGGCGGATTTCGACGATTTCCTCGCCAGCGCCGAGCCGGGCCGGATCTGGGCGATCACCGAGCCGGGACCCGGTCCCGGCCCCGCCGACGACGCGCGGTTTTGCGGCCTTGTGGGGCTCGCGCCGCGGCTGGGCTATTGGCTGTGCCCCGCGGCGCGCGGGCGCGGCCTTGTGCAAGAGGCCGCGCGCGCCGTGCTGGCTGCGCATTTCGCGCGAGGGGCGACCGCGATTGAGAGCTACTACATGCTGGGCAATGACGCCTCGGCGGCGGTGCTGCAGGGCTTGGGCTTCGTGCCGACCGAGGTCGGAACAGTTCACGCCCGCGCGCTTGATGCCGATGTGCCCGCGCAATGGATGGTGCTGAGCGCCGAGGATTTCGCGGCCCATGCGCCGTGAGGGCGCGCGCAGGGAGGGCCAGCCCTCCC
>JACXUS010000245.1 GCA_014763785.1 Sphingomonadales bacterium
CCGCGTCCCGCGGCAGCCGCTTCTTCGCTGTCGATGTTTGTCCCATGGGGTCTTCCTCCTTCCCAAGAATAGCATGGAAAGAAGGTTAAGTGGACACCTTACGCACCCGGATCACCACATCGACGCGGGTGATCTCGGCGCCCTCGGGGGCTTTCGGCACGCGGGCCAGTTCCAGTTCCTCGGCGGGCGCGTCGGAAATCCGGTTCTCGTCTTCCCAGAAGAAATGCGGGTGGTCGTCCATGCGCGTGTCGAAATAGCTGCGCGTCGCGTCCACGGTGATCTCGTGCATGATCCCGGCCTCGCAAAAGGCGCGCAAGGTGTTGTAGACGGTCGCCAGCGACACCCGCTCGCCCGCCTCCAGCGCGGCGGCATAAAGCCCCTCGGCGGTGACATGGCGGTTCTTGCCGTCCCCCACCAGCAGCGCGGCAAGCGACAGGCGTTGCCGCGTCGGACGCAGGCCGCCATGTTCCAGCCATTCCTGGCCGCGCGAAAGCTCAGTCGTGGTCATCTGCACGTTCTCCCGACGACAAGTATAGCGCATCCTCTGGCAGGAATTCAATGCCTGCGGCGAGATGGGCCAACCGCACCGCCCTGCAACCCTTGCGCGCGCTTGGGCGCGGGTGCTAGAGGGGGAGGGACAACCACAAAGGGGGGCTGGGCGCCTATGGCGGGCTATCCGACGAGCTTCGGCAAGGACGATCTTTTGAAATGCGCGGCGGGCGAGCTGTTCGGCCCGGGCAATGCGCAATTGCCGGCGCCGCCGATGCTGATGATGGATCGCATCACGGACATTTCCGGCGATGGCGGGCTGCATGGCAAGGGCCATGTTGTGGCCGAATTCGACATCACCCCCGACCTGTGGTTCTTCGACTGCCATTTCCCGGGCAATCCGATCATGCCGGGCTGCCTTGGCCTTGATGGCCTCTGGCAGCTGACCGGCTTCAATCTGGGCTGGCGCGGCTGGACCGGGCGCGGCTATGCGCTGGGCGTGGGCGAGGTCAAGCTGACCGGCATGGTCCGCCCCGACCGCAAGATGCTGGCCTACAAGGTCGATTTCACCAAGGCGCTGCAGACGCGGCGGCTGACCATGGGCGTCGCCGACGGGATCGTCGAAGCCGATGGCGAAGTGATCTATATCGTCAAGGACATGAAGGTCGCGCTCTCCGAGAGCTGACCGACCAACGGACAGGAGGCCCCCATGCGGCGCGTCGTCATCACCGGCCTGGGCATCATCAGCCCGATCGGCAACTCCGCGGCAGAAGTAACCGAGAGCCTGCGCAGCGGGCGTTCGGGCATCGTCTTTGCCCCCGAATATGCCGAGCGCGGCTTTCGCAGCCAGGTTCATGGCGCGCCGCAAATCGTGCTGGAAGACCATATCGACAAGCGCAACCTGCGCTTCATGGGGCGCGGTGCGGCCTATAACTTCCTCGCGATGGAACAGGCGATCGCGGATTCGGGGCTCGAGGACAGCGATGTCTCGAACCCGCGCACCGGGCTGATCATGGGCTCGGGCGGGCCCTCGACCTCGAATTTCTTCGAAGCGCACCGCATCGTGATCGAGAAGGGCAGCCCCAAGCGGATGGGCCCGTTCATGGTCACCCGCTGTATGTCCTCGACGAACTCGGCCTGCCTTGCCACGCCGTTCAAGATCAAGGGCGTGAATTATTCGATCACCTCGGCCTGCTCGACCTCGGCGCATTGCATCGGCAATGGCGTCGAGCTGATCCAGATGGGCAAGCAGGATGTGGTCTTTGCCGGCGGCGGCGAGGAACTGGACTGGACTCTGTCCTGCCTGTTCGACGCGATGGGCGCGATGAGCTCGAAATACAACGACACGCCGAGCACGGCCAGCCGGGCCTTCGACGCGACGCGCGACGGTTTCGTGATTGCGGGCGGCGGCGGCGTTGTGGTGCTCGAGGAACTCGAGCACGCCAAGGCCCGCGGCGCCAAGATCTATGCCGAGGTGACGGGCTATGGCGCGACCTCGGATGGCTATGACATGGTTGCCCCCTCGGGCGAGGGCGGCGAGCGCTCGATGCGGCTGGCGGTGAGCACCCTGCCCGAAGGCCGCAAGATCAGCTATATCAACGCCCATGGCACCTCGACCGTGGCGGGCGATGTGACCGAGGTCGAGGCCGCGCGCCGCGTCTTCGGCGAAGGCTCGGTGCCGGTGATCAGCTCGACCAAATCGCTGACCGGCCACAGCCTCGGCGCGACCGGCGTGCATGAGGCGATCTACAGCCTGCTGATGATGCAGGCGGGCTTCATCGCGGCCTCGGCAAATATCACCGAACTGGACCCCGCGATCCGCCCCGAGGAAATCGCAACCACCCGCATCGACGGGGTGGAGCTCGATTCGGTCCTGTCCAACAGCTTCGGCTTCGGCGGCACCAACGCCACGCTGGTGATGAGTAAATATCGCGACTGATCAAGGGGTTGCCAGAATGGCCGATCTGATGAAGGGCAAGCGCGGGCTTGTCATGGGGGTGGCGAATGACCGCTCCATCGCTTGGGGGATTGCCTCGGCGCTGGCCGCCGAGGGCGCCGAACTTGCGTTTTCCTATCAGGGCGAGGCCTTTGGCAAGCGGGTCGAGCCGCTGGCGGCCTCGCTCGGCGCGACGCTTTTGGTCGATGTCGATGTGAATGACGACGCCTCGATGGATGCGGCCTTTGCGCGGATCCGCGACGAATGGGGCAGCCTCGATTTCGTGGTTCATGCCATTGCCTATTCCGACAAGGCCGAGCTGACGGGCCGGTTCATCCACACCTCGCGCGACAACTTCAAGAATTCGCTCGCGATTTCCTGCTACAGCTTCATCGACGTGGCACGCCGCGCCTCCGAATTGATGCCCGAGGGCGGCAGCCTGATCACGCTGACCTATGGCGGCTCGAACCGGGTGACGCCGTTCTACAACGTGATGGGCGTGGCCAAGGCCGCGCTGGAAAGCGCCGTGCGCTATCTGGCCAATGACCTCGGGCCGCAGGGCATCCGCGTCAATGCGATCAGCCCCGGCCCGATGAAGACCCTCGCCGGCGCGGCGATCGGCGGGGCGCGCAAGACCTTCCGCCACACCGAGG
Source organism: Sphingomonadales bacterium (assembly GCA_014763785.1). GTDB lineage: Bacteria > Pseudomonadota > Alphaproteobacteria > Rhodobacterales > Rhodobacteraceae > Rhodobacter. The sequence goes on from JACXUS010000245.1 coordinate 3,079, forward strand.
CCAACAGCCCGATGCGCGCCAATGCCACGCTCGAAAGCATCGGCGGCACGGCGGTTTGGCTCTGCTCGGATTACGGCAACTGCACCACGGGCGATGTGATCATGGTCGATTGCGGCTATCACGTGCTGGGCATGCCGCAGCCGGACAATATCTGATCCGGCGGGACCCCGGGGGGCGCCTGCGGGCGCCCTTTGCATTTGGCCCCGGGCGATCCCGCTGGCCGCGGGCGGATTTCCGGCTATGCTGACCCCGCGGAACCGTCCAAGGGGGGCCAGATGACCGATATCCAGTCTTTCACCGCCGATGATGGCGCGCGCATCGCCTATCGCGATCAGGGCGCTGGCCTGCCGGTGCTGGCGCTGGCCGGGCTGACCCGGACCGGGCGCGATTTCGACTATCTCGCGCCGCATCTGGCGGGGGTGCGGCTGATCCGCATGGATTATCGCGGCCGCGGCGCCAGCGCCTTTACCGGCGCGGCCAGCTATACCGTCCCGCGCGAGGCGGCGGATGCGCTGGGGCTGATGGATCATCTGGGGATCGCGCGGGCGGCGGTGATCGGCACTTCGCGCGGCGGGATCGTCGGCATGTATCTGGCCTCGGTCGCGCCGGACCGGCTGGCGGGGCTGTGCCTGAACGACATCGGCCCCGCGCTGGCCCCCGGGGGGCTGGACCGGATCACCGCCTATCTGGGGCGCAACCCGGCGGCGGCGGATCACGCCGAACTGGCGGCGAAGATGCCGAGCCTCAATCCGGGGTTCGAGGGCGTGCCCGCCAGCCGCTGGCGCGAAGAGGTCGAGCGGCATTATCTTCAGACCCCGCGGGGCCTGCGCATCACCTATGACCCGGCCCTGCGCGAGGCGTTTCTGGCGGCCTTCCCCCCCGGCCGCGTCCCCGAGGCCTGGCCGCTGTTCGACGCCTGCGCGGGCCTGCCGCTCTGCCTGATCCGCGGCGCGAATTCCGACCTGCTGTCCGCCGAGACCACGGCCGAAATGCGCCGCCGCCGCCCGGATATGATCTTCGCCGAAGTGCCTGGGCGCGGGCATATCCCGTTTCTGGATGAGGTTGAGGCGGTGGCGGCGATCAGGGAGTGGGTGGGGACGGTGGGGTGATCGGACACAGCCGAAAAAGTGCAAAAGCGGAAGCTGCGATGGGCGCACCCGAAATTCCCGTCTAGCTTATTGTTGACGTTAAATTCTTCTCGGGGAACGCGAAAAACGCGCGATCTTCAGCCATCTAGGGTCAGGACTCACAACCAGAACATGACGGTCGCTGCGATGCAGATGGCTGAGAGGAAGATCTCGCCGCATCTGTCGTAGCGAGTGGCGATGCGGCGCCAGTCCTTGAGACGGGCAAA
>JACXUS010000037.1 GCA_014763785.1 Sphingomonadales bacterium
ATCTGCCCCCCGAAGTCGCCGCCGCGCAGGACCCGTCAATCGAAATCCCCGTGGCCCCGGCTGCGCAATCGCCCGGCAAGCCCGTGCCCCGCCCCGCCAGCCTCGGCCCGGCGGAGAACTGAGGACCCGTAATGAACCGTTCCGAATTCATCGTCGCCACCGCGATCATCCTCTTCGTCGCCTTCGCGCTCGGCTGGTTCGCATCCTGGCTGATCCACCGCCTGACCAAGGTCTCGCAGGCCGATATGGGCGAGCTCGAGCAGATGGCGCAGGCCCTGCACGACGCCGAAGAGACCCGCGATCAGGCGCTGATCTATATCGAGAACCGCGAGGCCGAGCTGACCAACCAGCTCAACCAGACCGAGGCCGAGCTGCGCGCCGCGATGGACGGGCTGCGCGATGCCCGCCACGAGGCCGAGGAGCTGCGCCGTTATATCGAGCGGATCCAGCCCAAGGCCTGAGGCTGCCAGCCCGCGCGCCTCTTGCAAAGCGACAAAGGGGGCCCTGCCCCCTCGCGGCTGTGCCGCTCACCCCCGGGATATTTCGGCACTGTTGAGGACCAAAGGCTCGCGCCTCCTCAACAGTGCCCCAAATATCCCGGGGGAGTCTTCGCAGAAGACGGGGGCAGCGCCCCCTCCGCCCTCAGGAGGCGCGCGCCGGGCGGATCATCGCGGCCGCTTCCAGCACCAGCGGCGACAGGCCATCACCGCCCTGCGCGACATGGTCCAGCAGTCCGGCGCGCATCGGCGGCGACCAGTTGTCGTTGATATGGGCCGCGACATTGGCTGCGCGGTCGCTCGGCTGGATCTCGAAGAAGGTGGCGATCTGATTGGCCATGCGGACCAGCTTGTTCTCGGTCATGCGGCGTCATCCTGTGCTGGAAAGGGGGCGGAATAATCGGCGAACTGACCCAGATGCGGGGCGCGCGCGATCAGCCGCAGCCCCGCAGTGCGCGCCTCGGCCACAGCAAGGGCGGTCGGCGCCGAAGGTGCGATCAGCGTGGCCGCGCCGATCATCGCGGCCTTCTGCACCAGATCGACCGAGAGCCTCGAGGTCATCACCACCGCGCCTGTGGCCGGATCCAGACCCGCGCCCGCCAGCGCCCCGGCCAGCTTGTCGAGCGCATTGTGCCGCCCGACATCCTCGCGCAGCGTGATCATGCCCCGCGCCGGCGTCCAGAACCCGGCCGCATGCACCGCGCGCACCGCATCCTGCAGCCCCTGCCCCGCGCGCAGCGCATCCAGCGCCAGCCGGGCGATATCGTCAGGGTTCGGGGCGGGTGCGCCGGGCGCCAGCCCGGCGCACCCGCCCCGGGGCGCCCGCGGCAGCGGGCGCAACGCCTGATGCAAACTGTCGATACCGCAGAGCCCGCAGCCCACCGGCCCCGCCATCACCCGTCGCCGCTCGACAAAGCGCGCGCCTGCAGGTGCCGCCAGCCAGCCGCGCGCCTCGATCGTCCGGGTGCCATTCGGCATCGGCTGTTCGACGATTTCAACCCGCAGCAGATCGGCGGGCGTGTCGATCAGCCCCTCGCTCAGCGCGAATCCCAAGAGGAAATCCCCCAGATCGGCCGGCGTCGCCATCATCACCGCCTGCGTCACCCCGTCAAAGACGAGCGCCACGGGCACCTCTTCGGCCAGCACCTCGGTGCCCGCGCCAAGCGGCACCCGAACGGCACCGGGCGGCAGATCGCTCATTCTGCCGCCTCGATCCGCCGCGCGGCATTGGCCTGCGCGGTGTAGCTTTCCTGCCAGGCCGAGGGCCCGTTCGACAACGCCACCTGCACCGCCGTCACCTTGTATTCCGGGCAGTTCGTCGCCCAGTCCGAGTTATCGGTGGTGACCACATTGGCCTGCGTGTCGGGGTGGTGGAAGGTCGTATAGACCACGCCCGGGCTCACCCGGTCGGTGATCCGCGCGCGCAGGCTGGTTTCCCCGGCGCGCGACGCCAGCCGCACCCAGTCGCCCTCTTTCACACCGCGCGTCTCGGCGTCATGGGGGTGGATCTCGAGCACATCCTGATCATGCCAGACCACGTTCTCGGTCCGGCGCGTCTGGGCGCCCACGTTATACTGGCTGAGGATCCGCCCCGTCGTCAGCAGAAGCGGGAAGCGCGGGCCCGTGCGCTCTTCGGTCGGCACGTAAGCGGTGCGGATGAACCGCCCCTTGCCGCGCACGAAACCGTCGATATGCATGATCGGCGAGCCCTCGGGCGCGTCATCGTTGCAGGGCCATTGCACCGAACCGCGAGCATCCAGCATCTCATAGGTCACATTCGCGAACCCCGGCGTGGTCGCGGCGATCTCGGCCATGATCTCGCGCGGGTGGGTATAGCTCCAGCCCGCGCCCAGCGCATTGGCCAGAAGCTGCGTGACCTCCCAATCGGCATAGCGCGCTTTCGGCGCCATCACCCGGCGCACCGGGTTGATCCGCCGCTCGGCATTGGTGAAGGTCCCGTCCTTCTCAAGGAAGCTCGAGCCGGGCAGGAACACATGCGCGTGGTTCGCAGTCTCATTGAGGAAGAGATCGTGCACGATCACACAGTCCATCGCCGCGAGCCCCGCGGCCACATGGCGCGTATCGGGGTCGGATTGCAGGATATCCTCGCCCTGAATGTAAAGCGCCTTGAAGGTGCCGCCCACCGCCGCATCGAGCATGTTCGGAATGCGCAGGCCGGGTTCAGGGTCCAGCGTCACGCCCCAGGCGCGCTCGAAGATCGCCCGCGCCGCATCGTCGGACACATGGCGATAGCCGGGCAGCTCATGCGGGAAGCTGCCCATGTCGCAGGACCCTTGCACGTTGTTCTGACCGCGCAGCGGGTTCACGCCGACACCCTCGCGCCCGATGTTCCCGGTCATCATCGCGAGGTTCGCAATGGCGATGACGGTGGTCGAGCCTTGGGAATGCTCGGTCACGCCAAGGCCATAGTAGATCGCCGCATTGGGCGCCGCGGCATAGGCGCGCGCCGCCTCGCGGATCAGGCCCGCGGGCACGCCGGTCAGCCCCTCGACCGCCTCGGGGGCATAATCGGGGTTGCGCACGAATTCGGCATAGTCCGCCCATTCATCCAGATCGCAGCGCTCGGCGATGAAGGTCTGATCGGTCAGGTTTTCGGTCACGATCACATGCGCCATCGCGGTCAGCACGGCGACGTTGGTGCCCGGACGCAGCGGCAGATGCCAGCTGTCGCCCAGATGCGGGGTTTCCAACAGATCGATCCGCCGCGGGTCGATCACGATCAGCTTCGCCCCCGCCCGCAGCCGCTTGCGCAGGCGGCTGGCAAAGACCGGGTGCCCGTCGGTCGGGTTCGCGCCGATCACCAGTGCCAGATCGGTCTTCTCGACCGAGTCGAAGTTCTGCGTGCCCGCCGAGGTGCCGAAGGTCTGCTTCAGCCCATAGCCGGTCGGCGAATGGCAGACCCGCGCGCAGGTGTCGGTGTTGTTGGTGCCAAAGACCGCGCGGGCGAGCTTCTGCACAAGGAAGGTTTCCTCATTGGTGCAGCGCGAGCTGGTGATGACGCCCAGCGCGTTGCGCCCATATGTCTCGCGGATCGCATTGAGCCGCCCGGCGGTGAAGGCGAGCGCCTCGTCCCAGCTGACCTCGCGCCAGGGCTGATCGGTCGCCTCGCGGATCATCGGGTTCAGGATGCGGTCGCGGTGGCTGGCATAGCCATAGGCGAAGCGGCCCTTGACGCAGCTGTGCCCGCGGTTCGCCTGACCGCCCTTCCACGGCACCATGCGCACCAGCTGATCGCCGCGCATCTGCGCCTCGAAGCTGCACCCCACCCCGCAATAGGCGCAGGTGGTGACCACGGACCTCTCGGGCGTGCCGATCTCTTCCACCGATTTCTCGACCAGCGTCGCGGTCGGGCAGGCCTGCACGCAGGCGCCGCAGCTGACACAGCCCGAGGCGAGGAAATCGGGCGCCGCGGTGCTGATGCGCGCATCGAACCCACGCCCCTCGATGGTCAGCGCGAAGGTGCCCTGCACCTCTTCGCAGGCGCGCACGCAGCGCATGCAGACGATGCACTTCGCGGGGTCATAGCTGAAATAGGGGTTCGAGCTATCCTTCGGGATATAGCGCGGATTGGTCTCGCCGTTCGCGCGCACCTCGAAGTGGTTCTCGCCCTTCTGATAGCGCACCTCGCGCAGGCCGACGGCGCCCGCCATATCCTGCAATTCGCAATCGCCATTGGCCGCGCAGGTCAGGCAATCGAGCGGGTGATCGGAGATATAAAGCTCCATCACCCCCTTGCGCAGGCGGGCGAGCTGGTCGGTCTGGGTGTGGACCTGCATCCCCTCTGTCACCGGGGTGGTGCAGGACGCGGGCGTGCCGCGATGACCGTCGATTTCCACCATGCACAGGCGGCACGAGCCGATCGGTTCCAGACTGTCGGTGGCGCAGAGCTTCGGGATGGTGATCCCGGCCTCGGCCGCGGCGCGCATCACCGAGGTGCCCGCAGGCACGGTGATGGCGACCCCGTCGATGGTCAGATGCACGGGTTTGCCGGTCCGCTCCGGCGTGCCCATATCCTTGGTCCAGCCCTTCGGGGGGATGATCAGGTCTTTCATTCCGCGGCCTCCTGCTGGGGCATGAAGTCTTCGGGGAAGTTCCGGAGCGCCGAGAGCACCGGATAAGGCGTGAAGCCGCCCAGCGCGCAAAGCGAGCCCAGTTTCATCGTCTCGCACAGGTCCTCGATCAGCGGCAGCGCGGCCGCATCGCCCGCCCGCACCCGGTCGAGGGTTTCCACGCCGCGCACCGCGCCGATCCGGCAGGGGGTACATTTGCCACAGCTTTCGACCGCGCAGAATTCCATCGCGAAGCGCGCGAGGCTGAGCATATCGGCCGCCTCGTCATGCACGACCAGACCCGCATGCCCGATCAGCCCGCCCTGGCCCGCGAATTCCTCGTAGCAGAAGGCGAGGTTGAAATCGCTAACCGGGTGATAGGCGCCCAGGGGTCCGCCCACCTGCACCGCCTTGACCGGGCGCCCGGAGGCGGTGCCGCCGCCGATGTCATTGACGATCTCGCCCAGCGTGATGCCGAAGCCGGTCTCGAACAGCCCGCCGAATTTCACGTTGCCCGCGATCTGCAGCGGGATCGTCCCGCGCGAGCGGCCCACGCCGATGTCATGATAGGCCTGCGCCCCGTTCGCCATGATCCACGGCACGGCGGCGAGGCTGAGCACGTTGTTGACCACCGTCGGGCGCCCCATGAACCCCTGCAGCGCGGGCAGCGGGGGTTTCGCGCGCACCACGCCGCGCTTGCCCTCGAGGCTGTTCAGAAGCGAGGTCTCCTCGCCGCAGACATAGGCGCCCGCGCCCACCCGGATTTCCAGATCGAAGCCATGGGCCGAGCCCAGAACGCTGGCGCCGATCATGCCCTCTCGCGTTGCGATCCGGGTAGCTTCGCGCATCACCCGGATCGCGTCCGGATATTCCGAGCGGATATAGACGAAGCCCTTGGTCGCCCCCGTCGCGATGCCCGCAATCGCCATGCCCTCGATCAGGGTGAAGGGGTCGCCCTCCATCAGCATGCGGTCGGCAAAGCTGCCAGAATCGCCCTCGTCGGCGTTGCAGACGATGTATTTCTGCGGGGCTTTCGCATGCAGGACGGTGCGCCACTTGATGCCGGTCGGGAACCCCGCGCCGCCGCGCCCGCGCAGGCCGGAGGCCGCGATTTCGTCCACCACCTCTTCGGGCTTCGTGGCCACGGCGCGGCGCAGCCCTGCCATGCCGCCGGTCGCTTCATAGGCCGCCAGATCGAGCGGGTCGATCACGCCGCAGCGGGCAAAGGTCAGCCGGGTCTGGCGCTTGAGGAAGGGGATCTCTTCGGTCAGGCCCAGCGCCTTGGGGTGGCTCTCGGGCGCGTCGAACAGGGCGGGCACATCGGCGGGGGTCATCGGACCAAAGGCCGTGCGGCCCGCGGGCGTCTCGATCTCGACCAAGGGTTCGAGCCAGACCATGCCCCGGCTGCCGGTGCGGATCAGCTCGACCTCAATCCCCTTCAGGGCCGCAGCCGACACCACCGCGGCGGCGACCATGTCCGCCCCACAGGCGCGCGCGGCGGCGTCGATCGGAACATAGATCTTCATGCCCGGACCTCCTCGGCAATCGCCTCAATCGCACTGTCATCGAGCCGCCCGACCAGCCGGTCGCCGACCATCGCCGCGGGCGCACAGGCGCAGAGCCCCAGACAATAGACCGCCTCCAGCGTCACATTGCCCTGCGTCTCGCCGAGCTTCATCCCCAAGGCGCGTTCAAGGCGGGCCTGCGTCGCCGCACCGCCCATCGCCTGACAGGCCTCGGCGCGGCACAGCTTGATCACATGGCGCGCGGCCGGGGCGGCGCGGAAATCGTGATAGAAGCCGACGACGCCCGCAACCTCGGCCCGGCTCAGCCGCAGCGCCGCGGCGATGGCGTCATAGCTCTCGCCCGGCACATAGCCGAATTCGGCCTGAAGGTCGTGCAGGATCGGCAAGAGCGCGCCTTCGCGCCCCGCATGGGCGGCCAGCACCGCGGCGACGGTCTCGGCCAGATGCGCGGGCGGCGCAGGCGGGGCGGTCACGGCGGCGACGGACATGGCTGATCTCCCTTGGGGTCATGGCTGTTTTCGGGCTAGCGCATGACGATAGGTAAATCAATTTCAGTTACCAGTCAGGCGATAGACGCCTTCTATCAAACCGCGATCCGCCGCGCCTCGTCGATCAGCGCGCGCAGGCTGGGGGTCTGGGTCGTGCGATGCGCGGTCACAAGGCCCACCGGATGCGCGGGATCGGGCGCGATCAGCGGGCGCGCCACGCATCCCGGCGGCAGGGCCGATCCCTCGCTGAGCGCCTCGGCAAGGATCGCGGACCAGTGCCCGGTCGCGACATGCGCCAGAAGCGCGAGCGTGGAATTCGAAGCCACACGCGGCGGCGCCACACGCGCGCCCGCCTCGGCCAGATGGGCATCGACCAGACGGCGGTTCTGCATGTCCGGGGTCAACAGGCACAGCGGCCGCGCCGCCGCCTCGGCCCAGGTGACCGGCGCGGTGTCGCTGCCGCGCTCGACCAGACAATAGCGCTCGGACCAGAGCGGCACGGTATCCATCCGGCCGTCGGTGCCCTCCAGATAGGTGATACCCGCATCCATGTCCTGCCCCTCGATCCCCGCGCGGATCTCGGCCGAGGTGCAGGACAGGATGCTGACCCGCGCCGCGGTGTTACGCGCCAGAAACGGTGCGGTCAGCCGCGCGACGCGGGGCAAAGCGGTCGGGATCACGCCGATCCGCAGATGGCCCGCCACGCCATGGCGCGCCTGACGCATCTCGTCCTGCATCGCGCGGGCCTCGCCCACGATGCGCCGCGCATGGTCGAGCACCCGCGCCCCTTCTGGCGTCAGCCCGCGATAGCGCGCGCCACGCATCACCAGCTGCACGCCAAGGCTTTCCTCCAGCGCCCGGATCGCCGAGGACAGCGTCGGCTGCGTCACCCCATAGGCCGCCGCCGCGCGGCCGAAATGCCCCTCGCGCGCCAGAACCATGAACATTTCCAGCTTGTCGATCATGGCGCGAGCCTAGCCGCCGCGCGGGCGCCGCACCAGAGGGCAGGCGCGTGGCGTTTTTCGGTGAATTTCCGCACTGCGGCGGGTTGTCGCGCGGGGTGGGCCTGCCTACATGCCTCACATGGATTTGACCCGCGCCCTCGCCCGCCTGTTGCCCGCCCGCCTGCGCCCCGCGCGGGCGCCGCGCGTCGCCGTGATCCGCCTGCAGGGCGCCATCGGCATCACCCGCCCCGGCGCGCCGGGCCTGTCGGATGCGGCGATGGCCCCGGTGATCGAGCGCGCCTTTCGCCGCGGCCGCCCGGCGGCAGTGGCGCTGATCATCAATTCGCCCGGCGGCTCGCCCGTGCAAAGCAGCCTGATTGCCGCGCGCATCCGCCGTCTGGCCGAGGAAAAGCAGATCCCCGTTCATGCCTTTGTCGAGGATGTAGCGGCCTCGGGCGGCTATTGGCTGGCCACCGCCGCCGATGACATCTGGGCCGATGAAACCTCGGTCGTGGGCTCGATCGGGGTGATCTCGGCGGGCTTCGGGCTGGATCAGCTGATCGCGAAACACGGGGTGGAGCGGCGCGTGCATACTGCGGGCGGCTCGAAGAGCTTTCTGGACCCGTTCCGCCCCGAAAAGCCCGAGGATGTGGCGCGGCTGACGCGACTGCTGGAGGATATGCACCGCGCCTTCAAGGCGCAGGTGGTGGCGCGCCGCGGGACGCGGCTGGCCGCGGGCGCCGATCTGTTCACCGGCGAGGTCTGGACCGGCGCGCAGGCGCTCGAGACCGGGCTGATCGACGGGATCGGCCATGCCGTGCCGAAGCTGAGAGCACTGTATGGCGACAAGGTGCGGCTGGTGCCCTATGGGCAAAAGCGCGGCTGGCTGGGGCGGTTCGGCGCGCAGGCGGGATCGGCGCTCGGCGCCGAGGCGGCAGATGCGCTGATCGGCGCGGCCGAGGAGCGCGCGCTTTGGGCGCGTTACGGGCTGTGAGCGCATGCTGATCAAGGGAATGGTGCTGTTTCTGGTGGTGATGGCGGTGCTGGCCATGTTCGGGCGGCTGCGGCTGCCCGGCGCGGCAAAACGCAAGCCGAGAAAACTCGCCCCGGCGTCCTGTCCCGCGTGCGGACGACCGAAGATCGGCCGCGGCACCTGCCCCTGTAAAACCAAGGAAGACTGAATGTTGATCGACCTTCTTAAGATTGCCTTGGGGCTTGGGCTCCTTGTGGTTGCGGGCGACCTGTTGGTGCGCGGCGCGGTGAACATGGCGCTGCGGCTGGGGATTCCGGCGCTGATCGTCGGGTTGACGGTGGTGGCCTTCGGCACCTCGGCGCCCGAGATGATGGTCTCGGTCGCGGCCGTGCTGGACAACGCGCCTGCGATCGCACTGGGCAATGTGATCGGCTCGAACACGGCCAATATCCTGCTGGTGATCGGCATTCCGGCGATCATCGCCGCGATGCGCACCGATGAGCATGACACCCGCGAAAGCTATCTGATCATGATGGCGGGCTCGGTGCTGTTCATCGCTCTGGCGCTGATGGGCGGGTTCACATGGGTCCACGGGCTCGTGCTGCTGGCGACGCTGGGCGCGATCCTCGCGCGGCAGATTTCGCAGGCGATGGCGCATCGCGCCGAGGGTCAGACCGAGCCCGAGGAGGATCTGGAGGGCGCCGATCCGCAGATGCCTTGGGCCAAGATCGGGCTTTTCCTCGTGCTCGGGCTGATCGGCCTGCCCTTTGGCGCCGATTTCCTCGTCGATGGCGCCACGAATATCGCCCGCGCGGCGGGCATCTCCGAGGCGGTGATCGGCCTCACACTGGTCGCGGTCGGCACCTCGCTGCCGGAACTGGCGACCTCGGTCACCGCCGCCTTCAAGGGCCGCGCCGATGTGGCACTGGGCAATGTGATCGGCTCGAACATCTTCAACCTTCTGGCAATCATCGGTGTGGCAAGCCTTGTGGGACCGCTGCCCGTGCCCGAAGAGATGAAGCGGCTGGACCTGTGGGTGATGCTCGGGGCCTCGGCGCTGATCGCGCCCTTCCTGTTCACGCGCAAGCCCTTCACCCGTATCGTGGGCTTTGGCTTTGTTGCGATCTATGCGGTCTATGTCGCGGCGCTGATGCTGATGGGCAAGGTCTGAGAACGGGGGCGGGAATGGCACGGGCACTGATCACAGGGGGCGCACAGCGGCTGGGCCGGGCGATGACGCTCTATCTGGCCGGGCGCGGATACGATGTCGCGGTGCATTACCACGGCTCGGCCGAGGCGGCAGAGGCCTGCGCGGCCGAGGCGCAGGCGCAGGGCGTGCGGGCGGTCGCGCTGCAGGCCGATCTGCTGGACGAGGATCAGACCGCAGCGCTGGTGCCCGCGGCGGCACAGGCGCTGGACGGGCCGCTGGACCTGTTGATCAACAATGCCTCGATTTTTGAGTACGACAATATCCGCAGCGCCACCAAGACCAGCTGGGACCGGCATATGGGCTCGAACCTGCGCGCGCCCTTCGTGCTGACGCAGGCCTTTGCCCCGCAGGCCCCGCGCGCCGATCGCACCGGCCCCGAGCCGCGGGCCCGTGCGATGGTGCTGAACATGATCGACCAGCGGGTGCTGAAGCCGACGCCCGAATTCATGACCTACAGCCTTGCCAAGGCCGCGCTCTGGTCGCTGACGCGCACCGCAGCGCAGGCGCTGGCGCCCGATATCCGGGTGAATGCGATCGGCCCCGGCCCGACGCTGCAGGGTGCGCGGCAAAGCGCCGAGCATTTCGCCCGCCAGCGCGCCGCGACGATCCTGGAACGCGGTGCTGATGCCGAAGGGATCTGTGCCGCTTTGGGTTATTTCCTCGATGCGCCGGCGGTCACCGGGCAGCTGCTCTGTGTCGATGGCGGGCAGCATCTGGGCTGGCGCACGCCCGATGTTCTGGGACCGGAATAACGGCTGAAATCCGCCTGCCGGGGCGTCGTTGCGGCAACTTGTCCACTTTTGGCGAAATGGTAACGAAGCTGTTACGAATCTGCCAATTGAATCAGGGGCTTGGGACGAGCCCGAAAACTTTTCCTTTGATTTCAGTGCGTTAAAAAATCGCCCAAAAATTAGTCAAGCCGGTGGAAGTCCTGCGATTCAAGGGATTTTCGCCCACCGCCGAAACTTTCCAACAAAGTTATCCACAGAAACGGTGGACAGCTTTTCTCTTGAACTTGCAGCCCTAAGGTTGCAGCCAGAGCCAAGAATCGGAGCCCCGCACGGACCGCGCCATGACCGAGAGCCAGACCAGCCCTGAAGAGACCGACGCCCCGCAAAACCGGCGGTTGAAAGGGCATGAGCTGATCGCCGATTACGTCACCCGGCTCGATGGTTCGCCGGGCGTCTATCGGATGCTGAATGCGCAACAAGAGGTGCTCTACGTCGGCAAGGCGCGCAACCTGAAGGCCCGCGTGTCGAACTATGCCCGGCCCTCGGGGCATTCGGGGCGGATCACGCGGATGATCAGCGAAACCGCCTATATGATGTTCCTGACCACGCGCACGGAAACCGAGGCGCTGCTGCTGGAGCAGAACCTGATCAAGCAATTGAAGCCGCGCTACAACGTGCTTCTGCGCGACGACAAGAGCTTCCCCTATATCCTGATCGCGCAGGATCACCCCTTCCCGATGATCCGCAAGCACCGCGGCGCGCGCAGCGCCAAGGGCGCCTATTTCGGCCCCTTCGCCAGCGCCAGCGCGGTCAACCGCACGCTGAACCATCTGGAACGGGTGTTTCAGCTGCGCAACTGCTCGGATGCGATGTTCGCCAGCCGCACCCGCCCCTGCCTGCAATATCAGATCAAGCGCTGTTCGGGCCCCTGCGTCGGCAAGATCTCCGAGGGGGACTATGCCGCGACCGTCGCCGATGCCGAGCGGTTCCTAGAGGGGAAATCCACCGCGATTCAGAAGGAGCTGGCCGAACAGATGACGGCCGCCTCTGACGCGCTGGAATTCGAACGCGCCGCCGCGCTGCGCGACCGGATTCAGGCGCTGACCAATGTCCAGCAAAGCCAGGGCATCAACCCGCGCGGTGTGGCCGAGGCCGATGTGGTCGCGGTGCATATGGAGGGCGGGCAGGCCTGCGTGCAGGTTTTCTTCATCCGCGCGCATCAAAGCTGGGGCAACCACGATTTTTACCCCCGCACCGGCGCCGGGGCCGAGGAGCCCGAGGTGCTCGAAGCGTTTCTGGCGCAGTTCTATGACGCCAAGGAGCCGCCCCGCCTGCTGCTGCTCAGCCATCAGATCGAGGATGAGGATCTGATGGTCGATCTGCTGTCGAACCGCGCCGGGCGGCGGGTGGAAATTGCGGTGCCCAAGCGCGGGGAAAAGGCCGAGCTGGTGGAAAACGCGCTCCGAAACGCGCGCGAGAGCCTGGGGCGGCGGATGTCGGAATCGGCGGCGCAGGCGCGGCTCCTGAAAGGGGTGGCCGAGGCCTTTGGCCTGCCCAAGCCCCCCGAGCGGATCGAGGTCTACGACAACTCGCATATTCAGGGCACCAATGCCGTGGGCGGGATGATCGTCGCGGGCCCGGATGGCTTCGTGAAAAGCCAGTATCGCAAATGGAACATCAAGGGCGACGATCTGACCCCGGGCGACGATTTCGGCATGATGAAAGAGGTGCTGACGCGGCGCTTCGAGCGTCTGACGCGCGAGGACCCCGAGCGCCGCAGCGACACCTGGCCCGACCTCTTGCTGATCGACGGCGGCGCGGGGCAGGTCTCGGCCGTGCATGAGATCTTGGAGCAGTTCGGCCTGACCGATATTCCGATGGTGGGGGTGGCCAAGGGCATCGACCGCGATCAGGGCAAGGAGGAATTCCACCGCATCGGCGCGCGGCCCTTTGCCCTGCCGCGGCAGGACCCGGTTTTGTATTACGTCCAGCGCCTGCGCGATGAGGCCCACCGCTGGGCGATCGGCGCACATCGCGCCAAGCGCGCCAAGGCGACGATGGCGAACCCTCTGGACGAAATCCCCGGCGTCGGCGCCACCCGCAAGCGCGCATTGCTGGCGCATTTCGGCTCGGCCAAGGCGGTCAGCCGCGCAGGCATCACCGATCTGATGGAAGCGCCGGGGATTTCTCAGGCGATGGCCGAAACCATCTGGAACTTCTTCAACGAAGCGGGTTGACGGCGCTGAGCCGCCCGCGTAGCGCCGCCCCATGACCGAGATCACGCCCCCGCTCACCGCCCTGACCCGGCCCGAGGACCTGCTGGCCGCGGGCCTTGCCGCCCCCGGCGATGCCGGGATGCTGGCCGAGGTGGCCGAGAGCTTTCGCATCCGCATCACCCCCGCGATGCAGGCGGCGATTGCCGCGCCGGGCGATGCCGCCGATCCGGTCGCCGCGCAATTCGTTCCCCGCGCGGCCGAGCTGATCACCCGCCCCGAGGAGCTGGCCGATCCGATCGGCGACGGGGCACATGCGCCGGTGCCGGGCCTGACCCATCGCTACCCCGATCGCGTCATCCTGCACATCACCAAGACCTGCGATGTCTATTGCCGGTTCTGCTTCCGCCGCGAGACGGTGGGCGAGACCGGGCCGCTTTCGGACAGCGCGCTCGATATGGCGCTGGCCTATATCGCCTTCACCCCCGCGGTGCGCGAGGTGATCCTGACCGGGGGCGATCCGCTGACCCTCTCGCCGCGCAGGATCGGCGCGGTGATCCGGCGGCTGAACCTGATCCCGCATGTCGAGATGATCCGCATCCACACCCGCGTGCCGGTGGTGGCGCCCGAGCGGATCGGCGCCGCGCTGATCGCCGCGCTGCGCGCCGCGCGGCCCAGCCTGTGGATCGTCGTGCATACGAACCACGCGCAGGAGCTGACGCCCCCCGCCCGCGCCGCGCTGGCGCGGCTGGTCGAGGCCGGGGTGCCTTTGCTGTCGCAATCGGTGCTGCTCAAGGGCGTGAACGACTCGGTCGCGGCGCTGTCGGAGCTGTTCCGCACGCTGCTGGCCCTGCGTGTGAAGCCCTATTACCTACATCACTGCGACCTCGCCCCCGGCACGGCAAGCTTCCGCACCACGATCGACGCGGGCCGCGCCCTGATGCGGGCCCTGCGCGGTGCGATCAGCGGCACCGCCCTGCCCGCCTATGTGCTCGATATCCCGGGCGGCTTTGGCAAGGTGCCGATTACGGCCGAGCATTTCGCCCCCGGCGCGGCGCCGGGCCTCTGGCGCGTCACCGACTGGCAGGGCGGCGTGCATGATTATGCCGACCCCGGCGCCGCGCTCGAGGCCGACTGACACACCCCCTTCCCCTTGCGCCGCGGGCTCGCTAGGTTGCCGCCATGAGATGGACCTTGCCCAATGTGCTGACCGTGGCCCGCCTGCTCGCCGCCCCCGGCGTTGCGGTGATGTTTCTCTATTTCAGCCGGCCCTGGGCGGATTGGCTTGCGCTGGCGCTGTTCATCGGCGCGGCGGTGACCGATTACTTCGACGGCTACCTGGCGCGGCTGTGGAAACAGGAAAGCAAGTTCGGCGCCATGCTCGACCCGATCGCCGACAAGGCGATGGTGGTGATCGCGCTGGTGGTGCTGACCGGCTATTCGGGCATGAACCCCTGGCTGATCCTGCCCGCGACCGTGATCCTGTTCCGCGAGGTCTTCGTCTCGGGGCTGCGCGAATTCATCGGCGCCGATGCGGGCAAGCTGAAGGTCACGAAGCTCGCGAAATGGAAGACCACCGCGCAGATGGTCGCCATTGCGGGGCTGTTTCTGGGCACGGGGCTTGCCTTCCTCGAACAGGGGCGCGCGCCGCGGGCGGGCGAGGGCGATCTGCCCACCGGCGTGTCCCCGGCCGATCTGGCCAACCATGTGGGCCTTGGGCTGATCTGGATCGCCGCGGTGCTGACCGCGATCACCGGCTTGGATTATTTCGCCAAGGCGCTGCCCTTCCTGCGGGATCCGAAGGATGGTTGAGGTCGTTTATTTCGCTTGGCTGCGCGAACGCATCGGCGTGCCGCGCGAACGGGTCGAAACCGGCGCCGCCACTGTGGCCGACCTGGTGGCGGAACTCGCCGCGCGCGAGGCCCGCTATGCCGCGGCCTTCGCCGATCTGGCGGCGGTGCGGGTGGCGCTGGATCAGGAGCTTTCGGATTTCGGCGCACCGCTCGCCGGCGTGCGCGAGGTCGCCTTCTTTCCCCCGATGACGGGCGGCTGAGATGCGGATTTCGGTGCAAGAGGCGCCCTTCGACCTCGGCGCCGAGATCGCGGGCTTTGGCGCGGCGGGCAATGCGGGCGCCATCGTGACCTTCAGCGGCATCGTGCGCGACGACACCGGGCGGATGGTCGCGCTGGAACTGGAACATTACCCCGGCATGACCGAGAAGGCCCTGACCCGGATCGCCGAAGACGCCATGGCGCGCTGGTCGCTGGCCGATTGTCTGGTGATCCACCGCTATGGTCGGCTGGCGGTGGGCGAGCCGATCATGATGGTTGCCACCGCCGCGCGCCACCGTCGGGCGGCGTTTGAAGCCGCCGAATTCCTGATGGACTACCTGAAATCCCGCGCGCCCTTCTGGAAGCGCGAGATTGGCGTGGATGGCCCCGGTGACTGGGTCGAGGCGAAAGACACGGACGAGGCTGCGCTGAAACGTTGGTAAAAGGGGCCCTGCCCCTCTTTGCGCTGCCGCGCAAATTCACCCCGGGATATTTGGAGCACTGTTGAGGGGCATTTCAACAGTGCCGAAATATCCCGGGGTGAGGGCCGCAGGCCCGAGGGGCAGAGCCCCTAGAGATTGTCATCGATGCGAAAGCCCGCCGGGATCGAATCGCGCCCCTCAAGGATCAGATCGGCCATCACCTCGGCCACTTTCGGCGCCATGCCGAAGCCGATCTTGAACCCGCCATTGGCAATGAAGTGATCCTTGCGCCCCGGCCAGGCACCCAGCATCGGCGCGCGGCTTTTCGCCCGCGGCCGCACCCCCGCCCAGCGGTCGATCACCGGCGCCTGCGCCAGCGCCGGGATCACCGCGCGCGCCTTGGCAATCAGCACGTCGAGCTGATCATCGGTCTTGTCCGGCGCCGCAAAATCGCGTTCGGAGGTCGAGCCGATCGCCACCGTGCCATCGGCATGCGGCACGATATGGACGCCCTCGGCATAGATCTGCGGCACCGCGCCCGCCACATGGCGCAAGAGCGCCGATTGCCCCTTCACGCCATTGCCGACCGGCTTGCCGAAGGCCTGCGACAGATCGGCCAGCCCCTGCCAGCCGGTCGCATGCAGGACCGGGCCGATCTCGTCCCCCGCGCCGATCACCACCTCGCCGCCAAGCGCGCGGATCGCCGCCACCAGCGCCGCCCCTGCCGCCCGCGGCGCGGCGCGCGCGCTCAGCGTATCATGCACCACAAGGCCGGTGGGCGAGGCGGGTGCAAAGGCGCCAAACTCTTCCACCGGGGCAATCCGCCAGATGGCGCGGCCCAGCCACAGCTGGGCCGCGCCCCGGGCGCGGGCCTCGGCCCGCGCAACCTGATCGGCATCGGCCAGCGGCTGAATGCGGCCGGTACGGGCATAGCCCGCATCCCCACCGCCCGCCTCGGCCACGCCCTCCCAGAACGCTTCGGCCATCAGGAGGCTCTCGAGCTGGAATTGCTTTTTCGGGTTCCACTGCTC
>JACXUS010000246.1 GCA_014763785.1 Sphingomonadales bacterium
GCGCAGGCCATGGGCAGACCGGGGTGAGACCGGGGGGGCAAACTAACGTCAGGATCACAAAGCGCCCATCCCGTTCGGGGTGGGCGTCGTGCTGTTTGGCCGTGACTTGCCCGCCCGACAGCCGCGGCCAAGGCGCGGACCGCGCTGATCACGGATCGGCCAGCGGCCCGCGCGGCGCCTCAGCGTGACCGGGTCATCGCCCGGCGCGGGCGCAGCCGCGACCCGCGTCGGAGGGCATCGCCCAGCCTGCCGCCCCCGGTCCCCCGCGCGGTCTGACGCGGTTTTGCCTGTTTTCTCACCCGCGGGCGTCGCGGCAGCCGCCCGGAGCGGCCCTTGCGCATGACGCAACGCGAGGGCGTGATAATCGCGCTTGCGCGGGGCGCGGAAATCCCTAACACTTGGTCAAATATCCGCGCCCGATAACCGGCGCATCCAACAAAGCGCGGCGAAAAACGCCGTAATAACAATCGACTGGGGAGTCGCCATATGCCGGATGGGGCGCAGCCCGTCCTCAAGGTCGAGGGCCTGAAAACCATTTTCAGAACCCGCGGCGGAGAGGTTCATGCCGTCAATTCCGTATCCTTCGACCTGAAGCCCGGCGAATTGCTGGGTGTCGTGGGCGAGTCCGGATCGGGCAAATCCGTCACCATGATGTCGCTGATCGGGCTCTTGCCGAGCCCGCCCGCCGAGGTGCGCGACGGCCGGGTGATGTTCGACGGTCTCGACCTGCTGAAATGCACGCCCGCGCAGCTGCGCGCGGTGCGCGGCCCGGGCGTGGGCTTCATCTTTCAGGACCCGATGACCTCGCTCAACCCGGTCTTCACCGTGGGCTATCAGCTGCGCGAGCCGCTGATGAAGCATATGGGGATGGACAAGGAGGCCGCGCAGGTCCGCGCGAAGGAGCTCTTGGAGCTGGTCGGCATCCCCGATGCCGAGCGGCGGCTGCGCGACTATCCGCACCAGTTCTCGGGGGGCATGCGCCAGCGGGTGATGATCGCGATTGCGCTGGCCTGCGATCCCAAGGTGCTGATCGCGGATGAGCCGACGACCGCGCTCGATGTGACGATTCAGGCGCAGATTCTCGAACTGGTGAAGGACCTGCGGGTCAAGCTCGGGATGGCGATCGTCTGGATCACCCATGATCTCGGCGTGATCGCGGGCATCGCCGACCGGATCATGGTGATGTATGGCGGCCAGATCGTCGAGCAGGGCCCGGTGGCCGAGGTCTTCCACACGCCGCGCCACCCCTATACCCGCGCGCTGCTGAAAACCGTGCCGAGCGTGCGCGGCCCGCGCGAAGCCAAGCTCAGCGTGATCGAGGGCCAGCCGCCGATCCTGCGCGAGGCACCCGACGCCTGCCCGTTCCGCGCCCGCTGTGCGCAGGCCTTCGCGCGCTGCGCGGTCGAGAACCCCGCGCGCTTCCCCGTGGGCCCGGGCCATGACGCGGCCTGTTTTTGGGATTTCGACGCAGGCGCCCCGCGTGCGACCACGGAGGCCGCCCATGTTTGACACCGCCGCCGCGAAACCGCTGATCGAGGTCAAGGGCCTCAAGATGTATTTCCCGATCACCGCGGGCGTCTTTCGCGCCCATGTCGGCGATGTGAAGGCGGTCGATGACGTGAGCTTCACGATCTACGAGGGCGAGACGCTCGGCCTTGTGGGCGAGTCGGGCTGCGGGAAATCGACCTGCGGGCGGGCGATCCTGCGGCTTTATGAGCCCACCGCGGGCTCGGTCGTGATCGACGGCAAGGATGTGCTCGGCGCCGACCCCGGCGACCTGCGGCGGATGCGGCCGAAGATGCAGATGGTGTTTCAGGACCCGCAGGCGAGCCTGAACCCCCGCATGACGGTCGCCGCGATCATCGGCGAGCCCTTGGACGAGCATACGAAGCTGTCGAAATCCGAGAAACTCGCGCGGATTTATGAGCTGATGGATCAGGTGGGCCTCAACCGCGATTTCGCCAATCGCTATCCGCATGAGTTTTCCGGCGGGCAGCGCCAGCGGATCGGCATTGCCCGGGCCTTGGCGCTGAACCCCAAATTCATCGTCTGCGACGAGCCGATCGCAGCCTTGGACGTGTCGATCCAGGCCCAAGTGGTGAACCTGCTCGAGGAATTGCAGGACCGGCTGGGGCTAACCTATCTCTTCATCAGCCATGACCTCAGCATGGTGCGCCATATCGCCGACCGGGTGGCGGTGATGTATCTGGGCCAGATCATCGAGCTGAGCCCGCGCGATGCGATCTATGCCGAGCCGCTGCACCCCTATACGCAAGCGCTTTTGTCGGCCGTGCCCGAGCCCGACCCCGAGGCCGAGAAGACGCGGCGCCGGATCATCCTGACGGGCGATGTGCCCTCGCCCGCCAATCCGCCCAAGGGCTGCAATTTCTGCACCCGCTGCCCGAAGGTCTTCGCGCGCTGCCGCGTAGAGGAACCCAAACTGACCGAGGTTTTCCCCGGCCGGTTCGTATCGTGCCACCTATATGATCAGACCGCCGGGGCAACGGCGGCACCCGGGGCGACCCCGAGCACATGAAAAACTGCGATCCAACAAGGAGAGTCATTCGATGAAACTCAAAACCGCCCTGATGTGCGCGGCAGCCAGCTTCGCGCTCGCGCCCGCCGCCTTCGCCGAACGCGGCGCGGACGGTCAGGTGAACGTGCTCTATTGGCAAGCGCCCTCGACGATGAACCCCTATCTGTCGTCGGGCACCAAGGATGTCGAGGCCAGCTCGCTGGTGCTGGAACCCTTCGCGGGCTTCGATCAGAACGGCGTGGTGATCCCGCGTCTGGTGACCGAAGTGCCGAGCCTTGAAAATGGCGGCATTTCCGAGGACCTGAAGACCATCACCTGGCATATCACGCCCGGCACGAAATGGTCGGACGGCACCGATCTGACCGCCGAGGACGCCGTCTTCACCTATGAATATTGCACCCACCCCGAGGGCGGCTGCGCGCAAGAGGCCCGCTATGAGGGGATCGAGAAGGTCGAGGCGGTCGATCCGCTGACCGTCAAGATCACCTACAAAGAGCCGCGCCCGAACCCGTTCACCGCCTTTACCGGCGCGACCTCGCCGATCCTGCAAAAGGCGCAATTCGCCAATTGCCTTGGCGCGGCGGCCTCGAGCTGCACCGATCAGAACTTCAAGCCGATCGGCACCGGCCCCTTCGTGGTCACCGAATTCAAGACCAATGACGTGATCCAGATGGTCGCGAACCCGAACTATCGCGATCCGGCGAAACCGGCCTTTGCGACGCTGACCCTGAAGGGCGGCGGCGATGCGGCGGCGGCGGGCCGTGCGGTTCTGGAAACCGGCGAGTTCGACTATGCCTGGAACCTGCAGCTGGCGCCCGATGTGCTGGCCGAGATGGAAGCCAAGGGCAAGGGCAAGCTGGTCGTGGGCTTCGGCACGCTCGTCGAGCGGATCGAGATGAACATGACCGACCCCTCGCCCAGCCTGCCCGAGGGCGAGCGCTCGACCGCGAAACATCCCCACCCCTTCCTGTCGGATATCCGCGTGCGCACGGCTTTGTCGAAGGCCATCGACCGCACCATCCTGACCGAGATCGGCTATGGTCAGGCGGGCCGCCCGACCTGCAACCTGGTGCCGGCGCCGGCGATGTTCGCGTCTGACAACACCGATTGCATCGCGCAGGATGTCGAAGGGGCCAAGGCGCTGCTCGATGAAGCCGGCTGGGTGGACAGCGACGGCGACGGCATCCGCGACAAGGACGGCATGAAGCTGAGCGTGCTCTATCAGACCTCGACCAACGCCGTGCGTCAGGACTTCCAGTCGATCATCAAGCAGTGGTGGAACGATATCGGCGTTGAAGTCGCGCTGAAGAACATCGACGGTTCGGTCTATTTCGGCGGCGATGCGGGATCGCCCGACACGTTCCAGAAGTTCTATGCCGATGTCGAGATGTATGCCAACAACTTTGACGGCACCGACCCGGAACCCTATCTGGCGCAATACACCTGCGAGAAGGCGCCCAAGCCCGAGAACCAGTGGCAGGGTGAAAACATCAACCGCTTCTGCGACCCGGCCTATGACGCGCTGGTGGTGGAACTGGGCAAGACCGGCGATCTCGAGGCGCGCGCGACGCTCGCCAAGAAGATGAACGACATGCTGACCAAGGACAGCATGGTCGTGGTGCCGCTGGTGGATCGTGGCCGCGTCTCGGCGCATTCCAACACGCTGGGCGGTGTCGTTCTGAACACCTGGGACAGCGAGCTGTGGAATACCTCCGACTGGTTCCGGATCAAGTGATCTGAGCCCTCCGTGACCCGTGGTGGGGCGGGCAGCGATGCCCGCCCCGTTGCGCACCGTCGAAACCGATGAACCGAGACGCCGATGCTGACCTACACGATCCGACGCCTGCTGATCGCGATCCCGACGCTTCTGTTCATCAGTCTCGTCA
>JACXUS010000247.1 GCA_014763785.1 Sphingomonadales bacterium
GCGGTGAACGGCCAGACGCAGGGCCCCTATGGCCGCGGGCATCTCGGGCGGATGGTCACCGAGGGCGCCTTCACCCGTGACAGCCTCGTGTGGTCGCCCGGTCAGGACGGCTGGAAGCGCGCCGAGGAGATCACCGATCTGGCGCAGCTCTTCACGATCCAGCCGCCGCCCCCGCCGCCCGCGGGCTGATCCCGGACCCGCGCCATGTTCACCCCGATCCCGGCTGCCACAGCCAAGACCGGCCGCGCCGAACATCATTATCCGTGCGAATCCTGCGGCGCGGACCTGCGCTTCGCCCCGGGGCAGGAGCGGCTGGTCTGCGACTATTGCGGCCATGTGCAGGACATCCCGCATGCGACCGGGCGCGGCACCTCGGGGCTGCGCGAGCTGCCCTTGGCCGCGGGCTTGCGCGCCGATCTGCCCGAGCCGGAGATCGAGGAACACCGCACCCTGTCCTGCCCGAATTGCGGCGCCTCGATCGAGATCACGGGCGCGAGCCATGCGACCGACTGCCCGTTCTGCGCAACGCCCGTCGTGACCGACACCGGCACAAGGCGGCTGATCAAGCCGCAGGGGCTGGTGCCCTTCACCCTGACCGAGGCGGAGGCGCGCGCGGCACTGGGGCGCTGGCTCGGGCGGCTGTGGTTCGCGCCCTCGGGGCTTGCGCAATATGCCCGGCGCGGGCGCAAGATGACTGGGGTCTATGCGCCGTTCTGGACCTTCGACGCCGCCAGCCGCACCGAGTATACAGGCCAGCGCGGCGACTATTACTATGAGACGCGCCAGGTCCGGGTGAACGTCAACGGCCGCAGCGAGATGCGCAGCGAACAAGTGCGCAAGATCCGCTGGCACCGGGTCTCGGGCCGGGTCACGCGGGCCTTTGACGATGTCTTGATCTATGCCGCGCGCTCGCTGCCGCCCGGCTATGTGCAGGCGCTGCAGCCTTGGGATCTGTCGGGGCTGACCGCCTATCGGCCCGATTACCTCGCGGGCTTCTCGGCCGAGGGCTATACGGTCGATCTGCAAGAGGGGCACCCGCTGGCGCGCGCCGAGATGATCCGGGTGATCCAGTCCGACGTGCGCCGTGACATCGGCGGCGACGAGCAGCGCATCGACCGGATGGCGCCAGAGTTCAGCGCCGAGACCTTCAAACATATCCTTCTGCCGGTCTGGACCGCGGCCTATAAATACCGCGGCCGCAGCTTCCGCTTCGTGGTCAATGCCCAGACCGGGCAGGTGCGCGGCGACCGGCCGTGGTCGGCGTGGAAGATCGCGCTGGCCGTGGTGCTGGTGCTGGCGCTGATCGCCGCCGGGGTCTATCTGGGCGAGGTCTCGGGTCAGGGCGGATACTGACGCCGCAGACCCGCCCGCGCGCTTTGGCTGATGACGGCCCCGGCCACGGATGATAGCGTTAACATGCCCATATCCGGGACCGGAGAGCGGGCAAACCGATGCGCAAGGGGGAGGAATACGATGATCCTGTGTTGCGGTGAAGCACTGATCGACATGCTGCCGGGCGAGACCGCCTCGGGCGCCGAGGCGTTTCGTCCCTGCCCGGGTGGCGGGCTGTTCAATACCGCCGTTGCGCTGGGGCGGCTGGGCCTCCGCACGGGCTTCCTGTCGGGGATTTCGACCGATCCCTTCGGGGCCCGGCTGATTGCGGCGCTGACGGCGGCGGGGGTGACCTGCGATCTGGCGATCCGCTCGGACCGGCCGACGACGCTGGCCTTCGCGCTGATCCGCGACGGGCAGGCGCGCTATGTCTTTTATGACGAGGGCTCGGCCGGGCGGATGCTGGCGCCGGTCGATCTGCCCGCGATCCCCGACCGGGTGCAGGCGATGGTCTTTGGCGGCATCTCGCTGATGGCCGAACCCTGCGGCACCGCCTATGAGACGCTGATGCGGCGCGAGGCGGCGACGCGGGTCACGATGATCGACCCGAACATCCGCCCCGCCATGATCCGCAACGAGCCCGCCTATCGCGCGCGGCTGGCGCGGATGCTTGCGGTGGCCGATATCGTCAAGCTGTCGGATGAGGATCTGCGCTGGCTCGAGGGGCCGGGCGAGATCGCCGATCTGGCGCGGCAGGTGCTGGCCCGCGGCCCGCGGCTGGTCTTCATCACCGAAGGCGCCCATGGCGCGCATGGGTTTTCGGCGCGCGAGACGGAATTCGTCCCCGCCCTGTCGGTTCCGGTCGTCGATACGATCGGCGCGGGCGATACGTTCAACGCGGGCGCGCTGGCCGCGCTCGAACGGGCGGGGGCGCTGTCGAAGACCGCGATCGCCGCGGCCAGTCCGGCCCTGATCCGCGCGGCACTTGCGGCGGGCAACCGGGCGGCGGCGGTGACGGTCGGGCGTGAAGGGGCCGATCCGCCATGGGCGACCGAACTGGAGCAGTAAGATGAGAGCTTTGATCCAGCGGGTGAGCCGTGCCGATGTCGTCGTCGCAGGCCGCCAGACCGGCGCCATCGGCCCGGGCCTGCTGATCCTGATCTGCGCGATGGCGGGCGATACCGAGGCCGAGGCCGACAAGCTGGCCCAGCGCATCGCCAAGCTGCGGATCTTCAAGGACGAGGCGGGCAAGATGAACCGCTCGGTCACCGATATCGGCGGCGCCTGTCTGGTGGTGAGCCAGTTCACGCTGGCCGCCGATACTTCGCGCGGGAACCGCCCCGGGTTCTCGACCGCCGCCGCACCCGATCTGGGCAATCAGCTCTATCAGTATTTCTCGGGCGCGCTGCGCGGGCTTGGGCTGCCGGTGGAAAACGGCGAATTCGGCGCCGATATGGCGGTCAGCCTGATCAATGACGGGCCGGTCACGATCTGGATGGATACCGCCGACCGGCCCTGAGCGCGGCGCGCAGGGTCATGTCCCCCCGCCCCTGACTGGCCCCGGACCGGCCCCTGACCGGCCCGGCGGCCCCAGACCATCCGCCCCGGGTGCCCCTTTAACGCGCCTCCCGACTGCACGCAGTCGCAGAGCCCTCCGCGCCACTAAAACTGGCGACAATCGTCCCAATTCAGCCGCAATTCTGTTGCTCATTAGGGGCAAATAACCCCTGCGCATTACAACCTCTGTAGGTTTCGAAACAATGAAAATGACCCCGATCTCTGTCGCGATCGTGCTTCCGTGCCTGAACGAGGCCCTGACGATCGAATGGTGCGTGCGCCGCTCGCTGGAGGCGCTCGATCTGATTGAGGCGCAATACGGCCTGACCGGCGAGGTCATCGTCGCCGATAACGGCAGCACCGATGGCAGCCGAGAGCTGGCGCGGGCGGCGGGGGCGCGGGTGGTGCCGGTCACCGAGCGCGGCTATGGCGCGGCGCTTCTGGGCGGGTTCCGCGCAACCAAGGCGGAATATCTGATCATGGGGGACAGCGATTGTTCCTATGATTTCGTCGAGGCGCTGCCGATGATCGGCAAGCTGCTGGGCGGCGCGGAGCTCTGCATGGGCTCGCGCTTCAAGGGCTAGATCAAGCCCGGCGCGATGCCGTGGAAGAATCGCTATATCGGCAATCCGGCGCTGTCGGGCATCCTGCGGCTCTTGTTCCGCACCAATATCAGCGATGCGCATTGCGGTATCCGCGCACTGACCCGCGGCGCGTTCGAGCGGATGAAACTCTCGGCGACGGGGATGGAATTCGCCTCGGAGATGGTGCTCAAGGCGGTGCTGCTGGGGCTGAAGACCGATGAGGTGCCGGTGACGCTGTCGCCCGACGGGCGCGACCGGCCGCCGCATCTGCGGCCGTGGCAGGACGGGTTGCGGCATCTGACCTATATGTTCCTGCTCAGCCCGACCTGGCTGTTTCTGGCGCCGGCGGCGGCGCTGAGCGTCTTTGGTCTGGTGGTGCTGGGCGTGCTGCTGATGGCGGGCGGGCAAGAGATGGCCTGGCTGGGCGGCTTGCGGCTGGGCGATCACTGGGCGATCGTGGCCGGAGGGGCGCTGATCCTGTCGGTGCAGATCGGCCTGATGGGGGTCTATGCCATGCTTTATGCCTATCGCGAGGGGCTGCGTCAGCCGACGCCGCTGGCGCGCAAATTCCTCAGCCGCTCCAAGCTGCAGAACTGGCTGGGCGCGGGTCTGGTGGCGATGATCGCGGGCTTTGGCTGGTCCTTTGCGATCACCGCGGGCTGGGTTGCCTCGGATTTCGGCAGCCTGCATGCGATCCGCGAGCTGGTCGCCGCGTCCACCACCTTCGTGATCGGTGCGCAGGTCTTCTTCTCGGGGTTCATGATGTCGATCATCTCCGGCAACCGCCACAGCCATTCGCTGGCGGTCTGACCCGATGCGCCCGCTGCCTGCCGCAACCCAAGGCCGGCCCCCCGGCACGGGGCGCGCCGTCGCCCTGTCGCTGGGGCTGGCGGGGGGGCTGCTGGCGGTGGTCGTGGCGGCCTCGGGGATGAGCCTTGAGGC
>JACXUS010000038.1 GCA_014763785.1 Sphingomonadales bacterium
TCGAGGTCACCACCGGTCCGCTCGGCCAGGGCATCGCGACCGCGGTCGGGATGGCAATTGCCGAAAAGATGAAAAACGCACGCTATGGCGATGATCTTGTGGATCATTTCACTTACGTCATCGCGGGCGACGGCTGCCTCATGGAGGGTATCAGCCATGAGGCGATCGACCTTGCGGGCCATCTCGAGCTCGGCAAGCTGATCGTGATGTGGGACGACAATTCGATCACCATCGACGGCGACACAGACCTTTCGACTTCGATGGATCAGAAGGCGCGCTTCGCCGCCGCAGGTTGGCACGTGCTGGAATGCGACGGCCATACGCCGACCGAGATCGCCGATGCGATCGAGTCCGCGCGCAAGGATCCGCGCCCCTCGTTGATCGCCTGCCGCACCATCATCGGTTTCGGCGCGCCCAACAAGCAAGGCAGCCACGATGTGCACGGCGCGCCTCTGGGCGACGAGGAAATCGCCGCCGCGCGCAAGCAGCTTCACTGGGACCATGCACCTTTCGAGATTCCCCAGGCGATCTATGACGAATGGGGCCGGATCGCGTCGCGTGGCGCGAAGGCGCGGGCGGAGTGGGAGCAGCGGTTGAACACCGCAACCGCCCGCGCCGAATTCCTCGCGGCCGAGGGCGATGACACAAGCGCCCTGCCCCCGGCCATCGCCGCTTTCAAGGAGCAGCTCAGCAAGGGCGCGCCCAAGGTCGCCACCCGCAAAGCCAGCGAAATGGCGCTGGCGGTCGTGGCCGGCGCCCTGCCCCATCTGGTCGGCGGCTCGGCCGATCTGACCGGCTCGAACCTGACCCGCGCCCCGGGCATGAAATCGGTGCAAGCCGATGATTACGCGGGAAATTACCTGCATTATGGCATCCGCGAACACGGTATGGCGGCGGCGATGAACGGCATCGCGCTGCATGGCGGCTTGCGGCCCTATGGCGGCACCTTTCTCGCCTTTGCGGACTATTGCCGCCCCGCGATCCGGCTTTCGGCGCTGATGCGGGTGCCGGTCACCTATGTGATGACGCATGACAGCATCGGCCTTGGCGAGGATGGCCCGACCCATCAGCCGGTCGAGCATCTGGCGAGCCTGCGGGCGATCCCGAACCTGACCGTGCTGCGACCCTGCGATGCGGTCGAAACCGCCGAAGCCTGGGAAATTGCCATGACATCAACGGATTGCCCGGTGATGTTGATCCTGTCGCGGCAAGCGCTGCCGACGCTCCGGCGCACCCATACCGATGAAAACCTGTCCGCGCGCGGCGCCTATCTTCTGCGCGATCCGGGCGCGCGCGATGTGACGCTGATCGCCACCGGATCAGAGGTCGAGATCGCCATGATCGCCGCCGATCAGCTTGAGGCCAAGGGCATCGCGGCGGCCGTGGTCTCGGCCCCGAGCTTCGAGCTCTTTGCCGCGCAACCCTCTGATTACAAAAAAGAAATCCTGGGCACCGCGCCGCGCATCGGCATCGAGGCCGCGCTGCGCATGGGCTGGGACCTGTTCCTTGGCCCCGAGGATGGCTTTGTCGGGATGACGGGATTTGGCGCCTCGGCCCCTGCGCCCGATCTCTACCGCCACTTCGGCATCACCCCCGAGGCCGTGAGTGACCTTGCCCAGGCGCTGACCCGCGCCTGAGCCCCCGCAACCTGCCGCGCCCCGCACCGGAGCCCTTGGCACCGATCGGCCTCGCACAACCTGAAGGACGCCGCATATGGCCTTGATAACGCTACGACAATTGCTGGATCACGCCGCCGAGCACGGCTATGGCGTGCCCGCTTTCAACATCAACAATATGGAACAGGGGCTGGCGATCCTGGAAGCCGCCCGCGCCACCGACGCCCCCGTCATCCTGCAGGCCAGCCGCGGCGCGCGCAGCTATGCCAATGACATCATGCTGTCGAAAATGATCGAGGCGCTGGCCGCGATCTATCCCGAAATTCCGATCTGCATGCATCAGGACCACGGCGCGGATGAGGCCACCTGCATGACCGCGATCCGCCACGGATTCACCAGCGTGATGATGGACGGAAGCCTTCTGGCCGACATGAAGACGCCCGCCGATTATGACTATAACGTCGCGATCACCGAACGCGTGGCGCGCATGGCGCATTGGGTCGGTGCCTCGGTCGAGGGCGAGTTGGGCGTCCTAGGGTCGTTGGAGACGGGCGAGGCCGAGGCCGAGGACGGGCACGGTGCCTCCGGAAAACTCGATCACAGCCAGCTGCTGACCGACCCCGATCAGGCGGTGGAGTTCGTCCGCGCGACGGGGGTCGATGCGCTGGCCATCGCCTGCGGCACCTCGCACGGCGCCTATAAATTCAGCCGCAAGCCCGATGGCGACATTCTGGCGATGGGCGTGATCGAGCAAATCCACCGCCGCCTGCCCGATGTTCATCTGGTGATGCATGGATCGTCGAGCGTGCCGCAGGAATTGCAGGATGTGATCAACGCCCACGGCGGGCAGATGCCGCAGACCTTTGGCGTGCCGCTCGAGGAAATCGTGCGCGGCATCCGCCACGGCGTGCGCAAGGTCAATATCGACACCGATTGCCGCATGGCGATGGCCGGGCAGTTCCGCCGCGTGGCGCAGGAAAACCCCGCCGAGTTTGACCCGCGCAAATTCCTGAAACCCGCGATGGATGCGATGCGCGATCTGTGCCGCACCCGTTTCGAGGCCTTTGGCACCGCGGGCCAAGCCCATAAGATCAAGGTCATCCCGATGGACGAGATGGCCCGGCGCTACGCCAGTGGCGCGCTCGACCCGGCCGTTCGCGCGGCCAAGGCAGCCTGAGGGAGGATCAGACATGGCTGACGGCGACCTGACCAAGACCGAAATCACCGACAAGAAGAAACGCTATGCGGCGGGCGTGTTGAAATATGCGCAGATGGGCTATTGGGACGGCGATTATGTGCCCAAAGACACCGATCTGCTAGCGCTCTTTCGCATCACGCCGCAGGACGGCGTTGACCCGATCGAGGCGGCGGCGGCGGTGGCGGGGGAAAGCTCGACCGCGACCTGGACCGTGGTCTGGACCGACCGGCTGACCGCCTGCGACAGCTATCGCGCCAAGGCCTATCGGGTCGATCCCGTGCCGGGCACCCCGGGGCAGTATTTCTGCTATGTCGCCTATGACCTGATCCTGTTCGAGGAAGGCTCGATTGCGAACCTGACCGCCTCGATCATCGGCAACGTCTTCAGCTTCAAACCGCTCAAGGCCGCGCGGCTCGAGGACATGCGCTTCCCCGTGGCCTATGTGAAGACCTTCAAGGGCCCGCCGACCGGCATCGTGGTCGAGCGCGAGCGGCTGGACAAATTCGGCCGCCCCCTGCTGGGCGCGACGACGAAGCCCAAGCTGGGCCTGTCCGGCAAGAACTATGGCCGCGTGGTCTATGAGGGACTGAAGGGCGGGCTCGACTTCATGAAGGACGATGAGAACATCAACAGCCAGCCCTTCATGCATTGGCGCGACCGTTTTCTGTATGTGATGGAGGGCGTGAACAAGGCCACCGCCGTCACCGGCGAGGTCAAGGGCCATTACCTGAACATCACCGCCGGCACGATGGAGGAGATGTATGCCCGCGCCGAATTCGCCAAGCAACTGGGCAGCGTGATCGTGATGGTCGATCTGATCATCGGTTGGACCGCGATCCAGTCCATCGCCGCCTGGTGCCGGGCGAATGACATGATCCTGCACATGCACCGCGCGGGCCACGGCACCTATACGCGCCAGAAGAACCACGGCATCAGCTTTCGCGTGATCGCGAAATGGCTGCGGCTGGCGGGGGTGGATCACCTGCACACCGGCACCGCCGTCGGCAAGCTCGAGGGCGATCCGCTGACCGTTCAGGGCTATTACAATGTCTGCCGCGAGGCCCATAACGCGGTCGATCTGCCGCGCGGGATCTTCTTCGAGCAGGATTGGGGCGATCTGCGCAAGGTGATGCCGGTGGCCTCGGGCGGCATCCATGCGGGGCAGATGCATCAGCTGCTGGATCTGTTCGGCGATGATGTGGTGCTGCAATTCGGGGGCGGCACGATCGGTCACCCGATGGGCATTCAGGCGGGCGCGACCGCAAACCGCGTGGCGCTGGAGGCGATGGTGCTGGCGCGCAACGAAGGGCGCGCCATCGCCACCGAGGGCCCCGAGATCCTGCGCGCCGCCGCCAAATGGTGCAAGCCGCTGGAGGCCGCCTTGGACACCTGGGGCAACATCACCTTCAACTACACCTCGACCGACCAGTCGGACTTCGTGCCGACCCCCACCGCCAGCTGAGGAGCGATCAGATGCGTATCACCCAAGGATGCTTTTCCTTCCTGCCCGATCTGACCGACGATCAGATCAGCGCCCAGATCGATTATTGTCTGGGGCGCGGCTGGGCCATCGGCGTCGAATGGACCGACGAGCCGCACCCGCGCAACACCTTCTGGGAGATGTGGGGCAATCCGATGTTCGACCTGCGCGATGCCAAGGGCGTGATGATGGAGCTGGACGCCTGCCGCACGGCCAACCCCGACAGCTATATCCGCCTGATCGCCTTTGACGACACGCGCGGGATCGAGTCGGTAACGATGAGCTTTATCGTCCACCGCCCCAAGGTCGAGGCGCGCCTCCGCATGACCCGCACCGAGGTCGATGGCCGCGCGATCCGCTATGCGCATGAGGTGGTGCGCTAAGGCCAAGGCCGGGACGAAGCCCAAGGCCGGGGGCCCTGCCCGCCGCCGATTGGTCTCGGACCAATGGCGACAAATCGGCGGCCCCCGGGATATTTATGCACTGTTGAGAGGGAAGGCGCGATGGAAGATGCGGTTGAGGCGCGGCCTGAGACGGTCGATCTGCAGGCGGAATATCAGGCCTCGGGGCTGGCCGAGGTGCTGGAGGAGTTGGACCGTGAACTGATCGGTCTGGCCCCGGTCAAGGCGCGCATCCGCGAAACCGCCGCCCTGCTTTTGGTGGAAAAGGCGCGGCGGATGATGGGGCTGGCGCAAGAAGCGCCGACGCTGCACATGTCGTTTACCGGCAATCCGGGCACCGGCAAGACCACGGTCGCGCTGAAGATGGCGGGGATTTTGAAGCGGCTCGGCTATGTGCGCAAAGGGCATCTGGTCAGCGTCACGCGCGACGATCTGGTCGGTCAATATATCGGCCATACCGCGCCCAAAACCCGCGAGGTCTTGAAACGCGCGATGGGCGGGGTTCTCTTCATCGACGAGGCCTATTACCTCTACCGCCCTGATAACGAGCGCGATTATGGCCAAGAGGCGATCGAGATCCTGTTGCAGGTGATGGAGAACAACCGCGACGATCTGGTCGTGATCCTTGCGGGCTATGCCGACCGGATGGATACGTTCTTCAACGCAAACCCCGGATTTCGCTCACGGATTGCGCATCACATCGAATTTCCCGACTATACCGATGACGAGCTGTTGCGCATCGTCGAGCATATCTTGGGCGGGCAGAACTATACCCTGTCAGCGGGCGCGCGCACCGCGATGGCCGACTATATCCGCCTGCGCCGCGCCCAGCCGCATTTCGCCAATGCCCGCTCGATCCGCAATGCGCTGGATCGCGCGCGGCTGCGTCAGGCCAACCGGCTCTTTGAAACCGCCACCGGGGCGCTGGACGCCCGCGCCCTATCCCTGATAGACGAAAGCGACATCCGCGCGAGCCGCGTCTTTCAGGGCGGGCTGGCGCATGAACGCGCCCCTTCCGCAGGAGACCCCGCATGAGCTTCGACCGCAAGATCAAGATCGCCCCCTCGATCCTCTCCGCCGATTTTGCCGATTTCGGCCGCGAAATTCAGGCGATCGAGGCGCAGGGCGCCGATTGGGTCCATGTCGATGTGATGGACGGGCATTTCGTGCCGAACCTGACCTTTGGCCCGCCAGCGGTGAAGGCGTTCCGCCCGCATGTGAAGACCTTCATGGATGTGCATCTGATGATCGCGCCGGTCGATCCCTATATCGAGGCCTATGCCGAGGCCGGTGCCGACCTGATCACCGCCCATATCGAGGCCGGCCCCCACATTCACCGCACCTTGCAAGCCATTAAAGCGACAGGGAAAATGGCGGGCGTGGCGCTGAACCCCGGCACCCCGGCCGAGGCCGTGGCCGATGTGCTGGATCTGGTTGACATGGTGCTGGTGATGACCGTGAACCCCGGCTTTGGCGGGCAGAAATTCATCCATTCCGGCGTCGACAAGACCCGCAAGGTGCGCGCGATGATCGGCGACCGGCCGATCCATATCCAGATCGACGGCGGGGTGACGGTCGAGACCGCGCCTCTGGTCGCGGCCGCCGGGGCCGATGTGCTGGTCGCGGGATCGGCGGTGTTCAAGGGCGGTTCGGTCGCCAATCCGGCCGCTTATGGCGCCAATATCGCCGCGATCCGCGCCGCCGCCGAGGCCGCGCGCTGAGGGCTTGCCGCAGGCTCTGGCGGCCGTCATATTCGTTGAAATGAATACCTGAGGGAGGAGAGGGTATGCTTTTCACACGGCGCCATATCTTGCGCAGCGGTCTGGCCGCGACGGCCTTGGCCGCCCTGCCCCCGCGCGCCTTCGCGGCCAGCAGTCTGACGCTGGGCACGGCCACGATCGACACGCTGTCGGACGGTCATCTGGTGCTGCCCACCGGCTTCATCTCGTCGCATGAGGGCACGGCCGGGGTGCTGGCCAAATTCGGTCTGACCGGGCCGCAGCTGGAGCCGCCTTGCAACCTGACGCTCTATCGCGACGGCACGCATACGGTGCTGTTCGACGTGGGCGCGGGCCCCGATTTCATGCCGACCGCGGGCAAGCTGGCCCCCGCGCTCGAGGCGCTCGGCGTGGCGCCCGCGGACATCACCCATGTCGTCTTCACCCATGCCCACCCCGACCATCTCTGGGGGGTGCTGGACGAATTCGACGAGCCGGTCTTTGCCAATGCCACCCATATGATCGGCCTGCGCGAGCGGGATTATTGGCTGGACCCCGAGACGCAAAACACCATCGACGACGGGCGCAAGACCTTTGCCGCCGGGGCGCTGCGGCGCTTGCAAGTGCTTGAAGAACGCCTCGTAACCTTCGATGAAGAAAAAGAAATCCTGCCTGGCATTCTGGCGGTGAACAGCTATGGCCACACGCCGGGCCATATGTCCTTCGAGATCCGTCAGGGCAATTCCGCCTGCATGGTCGTGGGCGATGCGATCGGCAATCATCATCTGGCCTTCGCCCATCCGCTGTGGGAAAGCGGCTCGGATCAGAATACCGAGGCCGGGGCGAAGAAGCGTCTGGCGCTGCTGGGGCGCCTCGCGCAGGAGCAGATGCCGATGGTCGGCTATCACCTGCCCGAGGGCGGCATGGGCCGGGTCGAGCGCGCGGGCGACGCCTATCGCTTCGTGCCGGAAATCTAACGAAACCAAACACCTGCAAGGAGAAGTTCATGGCTGTTACCCCGCCCGTCTGCGATTTTGGCTGGACCGCCCCGGACTTCGCCTTGCCGGCCACCGATGGCACGATCTGGACGCTCGAGCGCATCCGCGGCCCGCGCGGCACGCTGATCCTGTTCATCTGCAACCATTGCCCCTATGTGCTGGCGGTGCTCGACCGGATCCTGCGCGATGCCCGCGATCTGGCGCCCTTGGGCATCGGCATCGCGGCGATTTCGTCGAATGATGTGAGCACCTATCCCGAGGACAGCCCCGAAAACATGGCCCGGATCGCCGCCGAGCGGGACTTCCCCTTCCCCTATCTCTTTGACGAAAGCCAAGATGTGGCAAGGGCTTACGGCGCGGCCTGCACACCGGATTTCTTCGGCTTCGACGCCTCCGGGGGCTTGCAATATCGCGGGCGGCTCGATGCCTCGGGACGCAGCCCCGGCCCGCCCGACGCCCGGCGCGATCTTTTCGAGGCGATGCGCCAGATTGCCGAGACCGGGCGCGGCCCGGCCGAGCAAATCCCCTCGATGGGCTGCTCGATCAAATGGAAAGCCGCATGAGCCGACCGGCCACGCTGATCTTCGATCTCGACGGCACGCTGATCGACAGTGCGCCCGATATTCATGCCGCCTCGAATGCGGTGCTGGCGGCGCATGGCTTCGCGCCGCTGACCCTGCCGCAGGTGCGCAGCTTCATCGGCAAGGGCGTGCCGCATCTGGTGCATTGCCTGCTGGCCGCGTCAGAGGCCGATCCGCAGGGGCCGCTGCATGCGCAGATGGTGGCCGAGTTCACCGCCCGCTATGAAGAGGCCGTGGACCTGACCGCGCTCTATCCGGGCGTGCGCGCGGCCTTGACGGCGCTGAAGGGCCGCGGGCATCGGCTGGGGCTTTGCACCAACAAGCCGATGGCACCGACGCGGGCGGTGCTGGCGCATTTCGGCCTGGATGACACCTTCGATGCGGTGATCGCGGGCGACAGCCTGCCGGTGCGCAAGCCCGATCCGCAGCCTCTGCTGAAGGTGCTCTGGATGCTGGGCGACGGCCGCGCGCTCTATATCGGCGACAGCGAGACCGATGCCGAGACCGCGCGCGCCGCGGGCCTGCCGTTTCTGCTGTTCACCGAAGGCTATCGCAAGACGCCGGTCGCCGAGCTGCCGCATGCGATCGCCTTTTCCGATTTCGCGATGCTGGAGGGAATCGTTGCGCATTTCCCTTGGGTGGCCGAGGAATAAAGGGGGCTGCGGCGCGACATATTCGCA
This sequence comes from Sphingomonadales bacterium, assembly GCA_014763785.1. Lineage (GTDB taxonomy): Bacteria > Pseudomonadota > Alphaproteobacteria > Rhodobacterales > Rhodobacteraceae > Rhodobacter. The sequence goes on from JACXUS010000038.1 coordinate 8,673, forward strand.
CCTTGATATATGTCACCCGGGCCCCATATGCGGTGCAACCGGCCCGGCCCCCGGGCCTCGCGCAAGGGAGGAACGTCATGACAGCGCCCGATCACACCGATCTCGTCAAGCCAGAGGTCAAGGCCTTCTTCGACGAGGCGACCTTTACCGTGACCTTCGTGGTCAAGGACCCGGGTAGCCCGGCCTGCGCGGTGGTCGATAGCGTGCTCGATTTCGACTATGCCTCGGGGCGGACCGATACCCGCTCAGCCGATGCGGTGATCGCCTGGATCCGCGACCAAGGCCTTGAGGTGCAATGGATTTTGGAAACCCATGTGCATGCCGACCACCTCTCGGCCGCGCCCTATATTCAGGAACGTCTGGGCGGCAAGATCGGCATCGGCGACCGCATCACCGTGGTGCAGGACACCTTTGGCAAGATCTTCAACGAGGGCACCGAATTCCAGCGCGACGGCAGCCAGTTCGACAAGCTCTTCGTCGAGGGCGACCGCTTCGAGATCGGCGCGCTGCGCGGCCATGTGCTGCACACGCCCGGCCACACGCCCGCCTGCCTGACCTATGTCATCGGCGATGCGGCCTTCGTGGGCGACACGCTCTTCATGCCCGATTTCGGCACGGCGCGCTGCGATTTCCCGGGTGGCTCGGCAGAGACGCTCTATGCCTCGATCCAGAAGATCCTCGCTTTGCCCGACGAAACCCGGATCTTCGTCGCGCATGATTACAAGGCCCCGGGCCGGGATACCTATGCCTGGGAAACCACTGTCGCAGAAGAGAAATCGCGCAACATCCATGTCGGCGCGGGCACCACGCGCGAGGATTTCGTCAAGATGCGCACCGAACGCGATGCGACCCTTGCGATGCCGCGGTTGATCATCCCCTCGTTGCAGGTCAACATGCGCGCCGGTCAGATGCCGCCGCCCGAGGATGACGGCAAGACCTATCTGAAAGTGCCCGTCAACGGGCTGTGACGACCCCGCAGGGAGATGCGGGGCGCAGAGGGAGACGAACATGGACCTGCGTCATCTGGCGCCCGATTTTGCGGTCGCCCCGCAGATCGACCCGGCCGATCTGGCCGAAGCGGCGAAGCTCGGCTTTCGTGTGCTGATCGACAACCGCCCCGATGAAGAGGTGGAGGCCCCCCTGCAAGGTGCGGCGATGGCCGCGGCGGCCGCGGCGGCCGGGATCAGCTATCATTACCTGCCCTATTACCCGGGCGCGCTGACGCAGGATCTGGTCGAGGCCTTCGAGGCTTTGATGGATCAGATCGAGGGGCCGGTGCTGGCCTATTGCCGCTCGGGGACGCGCAGCTCGCATCTCTGGGCGCTGTGGCAGGCGGGCAAGCGTCCGGTGGACGAGATCGTCGCCGCCGCGGCCGAGGCCGGTTATGACCATTCGGGCCTCGTGCCGCTCTTGCAGATGCGCGCTGCGAACCGCTAGAAGATCGCCGCGTAAGGGGCTGCAATGAAACGCTATTTTCCGATCCTAGATTGGGCCCCGCGCTATGGGCGAGCCAGCCTCGAGGCCGATCTGGTGGCCGCCCTGATCGTCACGATCATGCTGATCCCGCAGTCGCTGGCCTATGCGCTGCTGGCGGGCCTGCCGCCCGAGGTCGGGCTTTATGCCTCGATCGCGCCGATCCTGGCCTATACTGTCTTTGGCACCTCGCGGACGCTGGCGGTCGGGCCGGTGGCGGTGGCCTCGCTGATGACGGCGGCGGCGGTGGGCGAGATTGCCGCACGCGGCACGCCGGAATATCTGGGCGCGGCGATTGCGCTGGCGTTTCTGTCGGGGCTGATGCTTCTGGCCATGGGGTTGTTGCGGCTCGGCTTCATCGCCTCGTTTCTCAGCCATCCGGTGATTTCGGGCTTCATCTCGGCCTCGGGGATCCTGATCGCGGCGAGCCAGATCAAGCATCTGATCGGCGTGCCCGCGGGCGGCAAGACCCTGCCCGAGATCACCACCGCGCTGGTCGCCAATATCGGCCAGATCAACCTGATTACAGTGCTGATCGGCGCCGCCACCACCGCCTTTTTATTCTGGGCGCGCAAGGGGTTGAAGGGTGTTCTTCAGACATGGGGACTGGCCCCGCGGCTGGCCGGGCTGATGGTGCGCACAGCCCCCGTGGTCGCGGTCTTCGTCACCATTGCGCTGACCTGGGCGCTTGGGATTGACGCGCGCGGCGTGCATGTGGTGGGCGATGTGCCGCGCGGCCTGCCCCTGCCCGCGCTACCGCCGCTGGATCTGGGCCTTTGGGCGCAGATCGCGGTGCCGGCGCTGCTGATTTCCATCGTCGGCTATGTCGAGACGATTTCGGTGGCGCAGACGCTGGCCGCCAAGCGCCGTCAGCGCATCGACCCCGATCAGGAGCTGGTGGCGCTTGGCGCCTCGAACCTCGCCTCGGGGATCTCGGGGGGCTTTCCGGTCACCGGCGGCTTTGCCCGGTCGGTGGTGAATTTCGACGCGGGCGCCGAGACCCCGGCCGCGGGCGCCTTCACCGCGATCGGCATGGCGCTGGCGACGCTGCTGTTGACGCCTGCGCTTTACTATCTGCCGCAGGCGGTTCTGGCGGCGACGATCATCGTGGCGGTGCTCAGCCTTGTCGATCTGCGCGCGATCCCCCGCACCTGGGGCTATTCGCGCGGCGATGCGCTGGCGATGGTGGCGACGATCCTTGTGACGCTGCTCGAGGGGGTCGAGACCGGCATCTCGGCCGGGGTGGGCCTGTCGATCCTGCTGCATCTGTGGCGCAGCTCGCGGCCGCATTATGCGGTGTTGGGGCAGGTGCCGGGCACCGAGCATTTCCGCAACATCCGCCGTCACCGCGGCATCGAGGCGCCGGGCGTGCTGTCGCTGCGCTTCGACGAGAGCCTGTGGTTCCCGAATGCCCGCTTCCTCGAGGATACGATCTATGGCCATGTCGCGGCCGACCCCTCGATCCGCCATGTCGTGTTGAACTGCCCGGCGATCAACTTCATCGACGCCTCCGCGCTCGAGGCGCTCGAAGCGGTGAACGCCCAGCTGAAAGACGCGGGCGTCAAGCTGCATCTGTCCGAGGTGAAGGGGCCGGTGATGGATCATCTGGTGCGCTCGGACCTGCTGACGCATCTGGGCGGTCAGGTGTTTCTGACCCAGTTCGACGCGCTGGCCGCCCTTGCCCCCGAGACGACGCGCCAGACCGCCGCACAACCGCGCTGCGAAACCCTGCGCTGAGGCTGCATCCGGCGGTTGAGCCCCCGGGCGCGGCAGGGCTTGAAATCTGCACCCTGTGCATGGCACAACCGCTCTGGGGGATACTGCCGGTTTACGCCGGGTCTCCCTCTTTGGTGGGGGCCATATGCTGGAACATCTTGAAAAGCTGCTGGATCAGCGCGAAGTCGATCAAATCTGGGCACTGCATTGTGCGAAGATGGCGCAATACGGGTTCGATCGGCTGCTCTATGCTTTCACCCGGTTCCGCACCGCCAACGGTTTTGGCAATCTGGAAGACACGCTGATCCTGTCGAACCACGACGAGAGCTATCTGTCGGAATTCATCGCCCAGGGCCTCTTTAACGATGCGCCGATGGTGAAATGGACCGCGCAGAACACCGGCGCCTGTTCGTGGCGCTGGGTCGATACGCAGGCGCGCGCCGGGCGGCTGAGCGCGGCCGAGCTGCGGGTTCTGGATTGCAACCTGCGCCACGGGGTGCGCGCGGGCTATTCGATTTCCTTTCCGGATGTGAATGTGCGCTGCCGCGGCGGCATCGGGCTTTGCGCCGAGGCCGGTTTGCGTCAGCACGAGGTCGACGAGATCTGGGACGCGCACGGCCGCGAGCTGATGGTGCTCAACACCCTGACCCATCTGCGGATCTCGGCGATGCCCTTTGCGTCGTCGCGCCGCCCGCTGACCCCGCGCCAGCGCGAGGTGCTGGAATGGGTGGCCGATGGCAAGACCTCGGCCGATATCGCGACGATCATGGGGCTGACGGTGGCCACGGTGGAAAAGCACCTGCGGCTGGCGCGCGAGGCGCTGGATGTGGATACGACGGCGCAGGCGGTGCTGAAGGCCTCGGTACAGAAGCAGATCTTCCTGAGCGGCGCGCCGCCGACCGTGCCTGCCAACCTCGCCTCGGCCGCGCGGCGGCGCTGAGTCGCGCCGGGCGCCGCCGGTTTTTTCGGGGAAGTCAGGAAAACCGGACTATCCTAAACGATAGGATTCGGGTTTTCTGAGCGCGTTCCGTGAGTGGTGGCTTTGGCCAGGAACAAGGGGGAAGAGACGTCCGAGGATTGGTCCGGCGCGCCGCTTTCCTCGTCGGGAAACCGGCGATCCGGTCCGGCGGGTGCATTTACACCCGTTCGGACCACCGGATCGCCCGGCCCGGTCAAAACCGCCCGCATGCCAGCCCACCTTGCCTGCGCATCGTTCCTATCGCCGCCGATCCCCGCTAGAAAGGGGCATCTTCTCTGCGTTGAGGTCTGACCATGCGCATGTATGAGGTCGATGCCTTCACCGATCGGCTCTTCGCGGGCAACCCGGCCGCGGTCATCGTGCTCGACGCCTGGCCGCCCGACGCGCTCATGCTGGCGATCACGCAGGAAAACAATCTGTCCGAAACCGCCTTTGTTCGCCCGCGGGCCGATGGGGGATGGGATCTGCGCTGGTTCGCCCCGGCGCATGAAGTCGATTTCTGCGGCCATGCAACGCTGGCCACCGCGCATATCCTGTTCTCCGAGCAGGGCGCGCGCGGCGATCTGGTCTTTCACACCCGCGTCGGGGTGCTGCGCGTGTCGCAGATGGTGCGGGGCTATCGGCTCGACATTCCCCGCTTGGACCCCGAGCCGCTTGATTGCTTGCCGCCCGCCCTCGCGCCGCAATTCGCCGAACCGCCGCAGGCGATTTTTCGCAATTTCGAGAATGTCTTCGCCGATCTTGGCGGTGCCGAAGCCGTGCGCCGCTTCACACCCGATCTGGCCGCCATCGCATCCTTGGGGCCGGGCGGCCTGGTGGTGACCGGCGCCGAGGCGCCCGGTGCGCGTGCAGATTTCGTCTCGCGCTATTTCGCCCCCGGCGCGGGCATCCCCGAGGACCCGGTAACGGGGTCGATCCACGCCACATTGGTGCCCTACTGGGCGGAAAGGCTGGGTCGCAGGAGGATGCAGGCCTATCAGGCTTCTGCGCGCGGTGGCTGGCTTGACTGCGAACTGGGGGACGAGCGCGTCTATCTGTGCGGCACTGCTGTCACCTTCATGAAGGCGACGATTGCCCTGCCAGCGACCTGCTAGGTCGGTCGCACGCCGCGCACCCGCCGCAAAGCAAAACGCCGCCCCCAAGGGGGCGGCGCTGCGATCTGACGATCGAAGGGGGCGATTAGCCGCCGGCCAGGGTCTTGGCGACCTCGGCGGCGAAATCTTCTTCTTTCTTCTCGATGCCTTCGCCAACGGCGACGCGGGCATAGCCGGTGATCTCGACGCCGGCCTCTTTCGCCGCGGCTTCCACGGTCAGGTCGGGGTTGATCACGAAGGCCTGGCCCAGCAGCGTGTTTTCCGCGAGGAACTTCTTCATCCGGCCCGGGATGATGTTGTTGTGGATCACCTGCTCGGGCTTCGGCTTGGCCGAGGCGGCGTTCTCTTCCAGCGCCTTCGCGGTCTGAACGGCCAGCTCGCGCTCGACCACGGCCGGGTCAAGGGTGGCTTCCGACAGCGACAGCGGCGCGGTCGCGGCGATGTGCATCGCGAATTGCTTGCCGATCACGGCGGCCTTCTCGGCGTCGCCCTTCAGCGCCACCAGAACGCCGATCTTGCCCATGCCATCGGCGGCGGCGTTGTGCACATAGGACACAACCGTATCGCCTTCCAGCAGATGCATCCGGCGCAGCGTCATGTTCTCGCCGATGCGGGCGATGGCGCCGTTCAGCACGGTCTCGACGGTCTCGCCGTTCAGATCGGCGGCCTTGACGACCTCGACCGAGTCGCCGGTTTCCAGCGCCACGCGGGTGATGTCGCGCACGAGGTTCTGGAAGTCTTCGTTCTTGGCCACGAAGTCGGTTTCCGAGTTGATCTCGATCGCGACGCCACGGCCGCCGTCGACGGCAACCCCGATCAGGCCTTCGGCGGCCACACGGTCGGCTTTCTTGGCGGCTTTCGCCAGACCCTTGGTGCGCAGCCAGTCGATCGCGGCTTCCATGTCGCCGTTGTTCTCGGTCAGCGCTTTTTTCGCATCCATCATACCTGCGCCGGAAATCTCGCGCAGTTCTTTCACCATGGCGGCGGTGACGGTCATCGGGGACCCTCCTCTCGATTGCTCTTGCGGGCGGGGATACCCCGGGCCCGTGTCATTGAGGTGACGCACCCCCGGGCGGAGGCGCGAAGGGGCCGCGTGGCGCGGCCCCGGCCGATCAGGCCTCGGCCTCTTCGGTGGCGTCTTCCACCGGGGCTTGCTCGAGCGCGCCGAGATCGACACCGGCCGCACCCATCTGGGCGGTCATGCCATCGAGCGCCGCACGGCTCACGAGGTCGCAGTAAAGCGCGATGGCGCGCGCCGCGTCATCGTTGCCCGGGATGATGTAATCCACGCCCTTGGGCGAGCAGTTGGTATCGACCACGGCCACAACCGGGATGCCCAGCTTCTGGGCTTCGAGGATGGCGAGGTCTTCCTTGTTCACGTCGATGATGAACAGCAGATCCGGCAGGCCGCCCATTTCACGGATCCCGCCGAGCGAGGCTTGCAGTTTGGCCTGCTCGCGTTCCATGTTCAGACGCTCTTTCTTGGTCAGGCCCTCGGCGCCCGAGGCCATGATCTCGTCGATGTTTTTCAGACGCTGGATCGACTGGGAGACGGTCTTCCAGTTGGTCAGCGTGCCACCGAGCCAGCGGTGGTTCATGTAGTATTGCGCGCATTTCTCGGCGGCATCGGCGATGGCCTTCGAGGCCTGACGCTTGGTGCCGACGAAGAGGATGCGGCCGCCCTTGGCGACGGTGTCGCGCACGACCTGCAGAGCGGCGTCCAGCATGGGCACGGTCTGGGTCAGGTCGAGGATGTGGATGCCATTGCGCTCGCCATAGATGAACTCGCCCATGCGGGGGTTCCAGCGTTGCGTCTGGTGGCCATAGTGAACGCCAGCTTCGAGCAGCTGACGCATCGAGAATTCGGGAAGCGCCATTCTATTGGTCCTTTTCCGGTTTACGCCTGAGCGAGGGATCAGGGGCTGCCCCCAACCGGTGGACCGCTACGGGATGTCTCCCCGCATGGCCCGCCCTCGCCTGTGAAGTCTGCGCTCTATAGCCGCGCCCCACGCCCCTTGCAAGCCCCCGAAGGCCGCCCGCCCGGCCTTTTTCCAAGGTTTTTTGCGAATTTCCGCAG
>JACXUS010000248.1 GCA_014763785.1 Sphingomonadales bacterium
GCCGCGCTGCGCGCCTTTGCCGCGCGCCACCCGCGCTTCACCTATGTCGATGCTGCCGCCCCGCTCTGCTTTCCCGCCCGGCTTCCTCTTTGGCACGGCGACCTCTGCCTATCAGATCGAGGGTCATGCCGCGGGCGGCGCGGGTGCGACCCATTGGGACACATTCGCCGCCACGCCGGGCAATGTGGCGGGCGCCGCCGATGGCGCGCGGGCCTGCGATCACTATCACCGCTGGCCCGAGGATCTGGATCTGGTCGCGGGCGCGGGGTTTGACCTCTATCGCTTCTCGACCTCCTGGGCGCGGGTGCTGCCCGAGGGGCGCGGGGCGGTGAACCCGGAGGGCCTCGATTTCTATGACCGGCTGGTGGACGGGATGCTGGCGCGCGGGCTGAAACCGGCGCTGACGCTGTATCACTGGGAGCTGCCCGCGGCGCTGGCCGATCTGGGCGGCTGGGCAAACCGCGACGTGGCCCTGTGGTTTGCCGAATTTGCCGCGCTGATCGGGCAGCGGCTGGGCGACCGGGTCTATTCCGTCGCGCCGGTGAACGAGCCGTGGTGCGCGGGCTGGCTGAGCCATTTTCTGGGGGCGCATGCGCCGGGGCTGCGAGATATCCGCGCCGCGGCGCGGGCGATGCATCATCTGGCGCTGGGGCATGGGCTGGCGATTGGCGCGCTGCGGGCGGCGGGGGTCGGCAATCTGGGCGCGGTGTGCAATTTCGAGCAGGTCTTCCCCGCCGATGCCTCGCCCGAGGCGGCGGCCGCCGCCGCGCGTCACGATGCGATCATGAACCGCTTCTTTGCGGGCGCGATGCTCCAGGGCCGCTATCCGGCCGCGGCGCTCGAGGGGCTGGCCCCGCATCTGCCGCGCGGCTGGCAAGAGGATCTGGCAACGATCGCCGCGCCGCTCGACTGGTTCGGGATCAACTATTACACCTGCAAGCGGATCGCCCCCGCCGCCGGGCCCTGGCCCGGCTATGCCGAGGTGCCGGGGCCGCTGCCGAAGACGGCGCTGGGCTGGGAGATCGCGCCCGAGGGGCTCGAGGCGCTGCTGCTGTGGCTTGCGCGCGAGCTGACCGGGCCGCTGCCGCTGATCGTGACCGAAAACGGCATGGCCGCGCCCGATGCGACGCCCGCCCCCGGGCAGGCGCTGACCGACGCCGACCGCATCGCCTATCACGCCGCCCATCTCGAGGCCTGCCGCCGGGCGATTGCGGCGGGGGTGCCGCTTGCGGGCTATGTCGCCTGGTCGCTTCTGGACAATTACGAATGGGCCGAGGGCTATGCCGCGCGCTTCGGTCTGGTGCATGTCGACTTCGAAAGCTTGCAGCGCACCCCGAAGGCGTCCTATGCAGCGTTCAGGCAGGCATTGGAGGGCTGAGATGACCGGGACGGATGGGAACGCGATCACGCTTCTGGCCGATATCGGCGGCACCAACACGCGCGTGGCGCTGGCCCGCGGCGGCAGGTTGCTGCCCGACACGATCCGCCGCTTTGCCAATGCCGGGCGCCCGGCGCTGGAGCCGATCCTTGCCGATTACATCGCTGCCGAAGGGGTGCAGGAGATTGCGGGCGCCTGCGTCGCCGCCGCGGGGCCGGTTGCGGGGGCGCGCGCGGTGATGACCAACCTCGACTGGGTGATCGAGGGGGCGGCGGTGGCGGCCGTGACCGGGGCCGCGCGGGTCGCCGTGCTCAACGATCTGCAGGCGCAGGGCCATGCGCTGGGGCATATCGCGCCCGAAGCGCTTGCGCCGGTGATCGCGGCGCCGGGGGCCAGGACCGGCGGGGCGATGCTGGTGGTGGGCCTCGGCACCGGGGTCAATGCCGCGCCCGTCCATGGCAGCGGGGCCGCGCGCATCGTGCCGCCCTCGGAATGCGGGCATGTCAATCTGCCGGTGCGCTCGGAGGAAGATTTCGCGCTGATGCGTTTCATCGAGCGGCTGCTGCAGTCGCGCGGCGAGGCGGCGCATTGCGGCGTCGAAGAGGTTCTGTCCGGGCGCGGGCTGGCCAATCTGGCTGCCTTCTGTGCCGCCGAGGCCGGGCGCGCGCCCTTCGCCGATTCCGCCGCCGTTCTGGCGGGGCTGGCCGCGGGCGATCCGGTCGCCGCCCAGACCGCGCGGCTTTATACCCGCATCCTTGCGCAGTTTCTGGCCGATCAGGCGCTGGTGCATCTGCCCCTGGGCGGGATTTTCCTGATCGGCGGCATGGCGCGCGCAATGGCACCGCATCTGGCCGCACATGATTTCGAGGCGATCTTCCGCGCCCCGCGCCGGGTCGATCTGCTGATCCGCGATTTCGCGATTTCGGTGGTCGAGGATGATTATGCCGCGCTGACCGGCTGCGCGGCCTTCCTGCAATCGCAGCTGCCCGGCTGAGGCCCGCCACCCGCCTCTTCCCGGGGCCGGTGAGGGACGCAGAATATCTTCGGGCGTCAAGCCTATCTTAACCGCTGGGGGTTAAGCCTCTTTCATCTGGAATGAAAGGGGAACAGCTTGCGCCTCGTCTTTCGCATCATCTTCGGGGGTCAGCAATGACGCCGCTGCCGCTGCCCCCGCGGCTCGACCTGTCACAGGTCGGGGCCCTCACGAATGCGATCCGCGCCCGTGCCGGCGCCGGTCTCGTGCTTGACGCGGGCGAAGTCACCCATCTGGGCGGCCTCGGCCTGCAAGTTCTGCTCTCGGCCGCCCAAAGCTGGCGCGCCGCGGGCCAATCGCTTTCGATCAACCCCCGGTCCGAGGCCTTCGACGAGGCTCTGACCCTTTTCGGCGTCGGTCTGGACGCCGTCCAATCGCAGGAGGCCGCATGAGCCTGACAGTTCTCGCGGTCGATGACAGCCGCACCATCCGCGACATGCTCAAACTTGCCCTGACAGAGGCCGGGATCACCCTGCATCTGGCCGAGGACGGGATGCACGGGCTTGAGGTGCTGGAGGGGATCGCCCCCGATGCGATCATCTCCGATATCAACATGCCCCGGCTCGACGGCTTCGGCTTCATCGAAGCCGTGCGCAGCCAGGACAAGCATCGCGCGACGCCGATCCTGGTGCTGACCACCGAATCCGCCCCCGAGCTGAAAGCCCGCGCCCGCGCGGCGGGAGCGACCGGATGGATCGTAAAACCCTTCGACCCGCCCAAGCTGGTCAAGGCATTGCAGATGGTCGCTGGCTGAGGGAGGGCGCGATGGCCACGGATCCAATGGCGGAAATTCGGGCAAGTTTCTTCGTGGAATGCGAGGAATTGCTCGAAAGCCTACAGGATGCCCTTTCCACGATGGATGAGGGCAACCACGACAACGAAACGATCAACGTCGTTTTTCGGGCTGTCCATTCGATCAAGGGCGGCGCAGGGGCCTTCGGCCTCGATGCGCTGGTGGCCTTTGCGCATCGCTATGAAACCGTTCTGGACGAGCTGCGCTCGGGCCGGCTCGATCTCTCGCCCGAGGCGATGAAGCTGTTCTTCCATGCCGCCGACCTGCTGCAGGATCATGTCCGCGCCGCCCGCGACGGCGGCCCGGTGCCTGACGGGTCGGAGGAGTGCCTTGTCGAGCTGGAAGCGCTGATCGGTGGCCTGGGTGCGGCGTTGCCCGAAGAGGTCGAGGCAGCCGATTTTCAGCCGCTGGGGCTCAGCTTCGATCTGGACCTGCCCGGCGACGACACCGCGGCCGCACCGGAAGCCACGCCCGGCTGCAGCGTCACCTTCCGCCCCAGTGCAGCACTTTATGCCTCGGGCAACGAGCCGCTGCATCTGCTGCGCGCGCTTGGCACCCTGGGCGAGGCGCGGATCGCCTGCGATGCCAGCGCCCTGCCCGATCTCGACGCGCTCAACCCCGAAGAGTCCTATCTGAGCTGGACCGCGACCTACGATACCGATCTCGAGGCTGACGATATCCGCGAAGTCTTCGATTTCGTCGAGGATGTCTGCGAGGTCGAGATTGGCACCCCCGCGGCGCCCGGCGCCGCAGAGGCCCTGCCCGATCTCGCCGGGCTCGCCGCCGCCTTCCCGGAAGAGGACGACGCCGCCCCGGCCGTCGAAGAGGAAACCGGCTTCGGCTTCTTCGACGATATGCCCGCAGCGCCGGCCGCCGCCGCCGCGGCCCCGCTGCGGCTTCGGTGCCGCCGCGATGGCGTCTTCTGCCCAGGGCGCGCCGCCGATCACCTCGATCTTCTTGCCGATGGCTTTTTCGATGGCGCGCAACTCGCCCATCTCGGCCGGGGCGCAGAACGAAACCGACGCGCCCGAGGCACCCGCCCGCGCCGTCCGCCCGATCCGGTGCACATAGTTTTCCGGCACGTTCGGCAGGTCGTAGTTGTAGATGTGCCGGACCCCGGGAATGTCGAGCCCGCGCGCCGCGACATCGGTCGCGAT
>JACXUS010000249.1 GCA_014763785.1 Sphingomonadales bacterium
CTGATCCCGACGGCATCGGCCGCGCAACCGCACCTTATCTGCCAAGGGCTCGCCCGCCCGATGCCGTCGGGATCAGAGAGCCTCCGTCGCAGCGCGACCTCTCAACAGCCACCGGGGACCGGCCCGCGGCACAGCGTCTCGGCGCTGTCAGCGCGCGCCGTCGCTGTCGCTGATCGCGCCGCCCGACTTCATCGCCTCATGCCGCAGGCGCAATTGCGCGAGCGCCTCATTGCGGTCGGCCTTGCGTTGCTCGCCCAGCGCGACCTCGACGAAATCCATATGCGCGACCACCGCCGCCCGCGCCGCCGCACCATCGCGCGCCTGCACCGCCGCATTGATCGCGCGGTGTTGCTCCAGCAGCGAATCCCGGGTCGAGCGGTTCCGGAACATGATCGAGCGGTTGTAGAACACCCCCTCGCTCAGCAGGTCGAACATCGCCCGCATCATGTGCAGCATGATGATATTATGCCCGGCCTCGATGATCGCCATGTGGAATTGCGCATCCAGCGCCGCCTCGTCCGAGGGGTTGCGCTTGGAATGCGCCGCCTCCATCCGGCGAAAGAGCGAGTCGATCACCTTCAGATCGGTGTCCGAGGCCATCCGCGCCGCGCGTTCGGCTGCCAGCCCCTCAAGGTCGCGGCGAAACGCCAGATAGTCATAAACCGCCTGTTCATTGCTGGCGAAAAGCCGGATCAGCGCCGGAGAAAACGCCGAGCCCAGCACATCGGCGACGAAGATCCCCGCGCCCGCCCGCGTGGTCAGCAGCCCCGCCTCCTGCAGATCCGCCACCGCCTCGCGCAGGCTCGGCCGCGAGACCGCGAGCCGCTCGGACAATTCCCGCTCGGATGGCAGCCGCTCTCCGGGACGCAGGATGCCCTGCAGGATCAGCCCCTCGATCTGGCGGACCACCGCTGAGGCCAACTTCTCGGATTCGATCTTCTGGAACGGCATTCTCTCTCCCCTTTGGTCAAGACATATGACCACCTTCCGCGGGGGGCAATCAAAATTGCAAAGGCCGGGCTGGGCCCGGCCTTCGACCTTGGTGCTGGTGAGGGATCAGCGGTTCGGCGTGATTACGAATTCCACGCGGCGGTTCTGCGCGCGGCCCTCAGGCGTCAGGTTCGAGGCGATCGGCTGATCCTCGCCGCGGCCGACAGCAACGATGCGATAGCTCGGCACACCCGCACCGATCAGGATCGAGGCCACCGAATTCGCGCGCTGACGCGACAGGTTCAGGTTATACCCGGCATCGCCCGTATTGTCGGTATGGCCCACGACCTGCACCGTCGTGTCGGGATAGCGGTTCAGGCTGCCCGCCAGCGTGTAGATGTCCTGCTGCAGATCGGGGCGCAGCGTGGCGCTGTCGGTGGCAAACAGGATATCCTGCGGCATCGTCACGATCAGCTGGTTACCAGTGTTGACCACCGAGACGCCATTGCCGCCGATGTCGCGCTGCAACTCGGCCGCCTGCCGGTCCAGCGCCGAGCCCACCGCGCCGCCGATGGCACCGCCGACGATGGCGCCCGCGACGCCCTTGGTCAGCCGCTCGTCGCCGCCCGAGGTCGCCCCGAGCACGCCGCCGATCAGCGCGCCTGCAACCGCGCCGGTGGTCGCATTCTGGTTCGGCCGCGCCGGGTCATAAGTCGAAGTGGGGGTGCAGGCGCCGAGCGCGGTCACCGCAGCCAGCGTCGCAATGAGGGTCAGTTTCGTCGTCATTCTGGTCTCGCCTTGGAAACGGCCCGGATCGGGCTCTGCGCCCACCCTACGCCAGAGCGGCGCAAATGTGCCATGCGATCTGCGGGATGCGCAGGTTTTCGCCCATCACCTTGGGGTGAACGGGGGGCTCAGGCCCCGGTCCCGGTCCCGGTTCCGGCTTCGGCGCGGGCGGCTTCCCAGCCCAGCATCGCCCGCTTGACCGGCAGGCCCCAGTGATAGCCGCCAAGCCCGCCCGACTTGCGCAGCGCGCGGTGGCAGGGGATCACGAGGGACAGCGGGTTGCGCCCGACCGCGGTGCCGACCGCCCGCACTGCGCGGGGATGGCCCACCGCCTCGGCCAGCGCCGAATAGGTGGTGACATGGCCCGAGGGGATCCGCAGCAGCGCCTCCCAGACCTTGATCTGAAACGGGGCGCCGATCATCAGCAAGGGCGCGGCACCGCGGCCGCTCAACGCGGCTTCGGCCCAGGGGCGGATGGCGGGGGCGTCCTCGGTCAGGGCGGCGCCGGGCCAGCGGCTGGCCAGATCGGCAAAGGCCGCGTCAAAGCCGGTCTCGGCGGTGAAGGCAATGCCACACAGGCCTCGCCCGGTGGCCATCACCAGCGCCTCGCCAAAGGCCGAGGGGAAGCGCCCCCAGTGGATCGTCAGCCCCGCCGCGCCGCGCGCGAATTCGCCCGGCGTCATCGCCTCCCAGCGCAGCACGAGGTCATGCAGCCGCCCCGCGCCCGACAGGCCCGCATGATCGGCGACGGCCTCGAGCGGCACCTGCCGCGCGAGCAGCTCGCGCACGAGGTCAAGGCCGAGATATTGCTGATAGCGCTTCGGCGAGACCCCGACCCAAGCCGAGAACAGACGCTGAAAATGAGCGGGGCTCAGCCCAAGCCGTGCCGCCAGATCGCCGAGCGCGAGAGGCGCGCCCGCCGCCTGCGCCGCGTCGATCCCGTCCAGCACTTGCGCCAGCTTGCCCCAGCGCGTGACATCGGCGAATTTCTTGTCGTCAAGCGTGTCGAGCGAGACATTGATCCGCCGCACACCGCAATCGGCCAACTGGTCGGCGAATTTGCGCAACTGGCTGCCATTGGTGGTCAGCGTCAGCTCTTTCAGCGCGCCGCTGTCCAGATGGCGGCGCATCTGCTGAAAAAAGGTCATGATGCCCTTTCGCACCAAGGGCTCGCCCCCGGTGATGCGCAGCTTTTCAACCCCAAGCCGGATAAAGGTCGAACACATGCGGTCCAGCTCTTCCAGCGTCAGAAGCTCTTTCTTGGGCAGAAAGGTCATGTTTTCCGCCATGCAATAGACACAGCGAAAATCGCAGCGGTCCGTGACGGAGACACGCAGGTAAGAGATCGGTCGGGCGAACGGGTCGATAAGCGGTGCTGTCATGCGCCGAGAAGTAGCCACTGCACTGGCACCCGGCAAGGGGATATGTGATTGTTGGGCGTGGGCTTTGGTATTAGGGTCGGCGCATGAAACCGATTTTTGCACTTATCCTTGTTCTGTTTGGCCTTGCTGGGTGTGGGGCACTGCCGTTTGGTAGCAGACCCAGCGCACCCTCTGTTGCGGTGCAGTCCCCCGGACTGGACACATTGCGCCCCTTGGCCCGGCCCGGCGCGCGCGGCGCAGCACTTGGCCAGCGCGGCCAGACGGCCGAGGCGCTTGACACCACCACTCAAGCTGAGCGCGACGCGGCGCAGGCGGTTGATACCGCAAGCGGCGCCGCCTTGGGGGAAACACTGGCCAGCCTTGGCAGCCCCACAGAGCAAGGCTTCTGGCTGCGCACGGGCCTTGTGACGCGCGTCACCCAAGGTCGGGTCGAGCGGGTGGATGGCAGCGGCGCGATCCGGGTGGAACTGCGCCCCTCTGGCGCGGCCCCCGGTGCAGGCAGCCAATTGTCGCTCGCGGCCTTCCGCGCCTTGGGGGCGCCGCTGACCGAACTTTTGCCCCTGCGCGTTCTGTCCGACTAGCCCCTACCCCCAGATCAGCACCACGCCCGACAAGGCCGCAACCGCCAGTGCCGCGACGCACGGGGCCGTGCGCGCGGGCGGTTTGCCCGGCTGCGACCCGTGCAGCGCGCTCTGCAAAGAGCGGTGTTCCAGCATCGCGGCGTCATAGCCCGCCTGTCGCCCCTGTGGTAGCAAGGGTTTGCGCGCTTCGGCCATGCGCCGCCTTGTGCTGCCCTCTGGCGCAGGCGGGCGGGCATAGCGGGCAACCGGACGCGGCAGGGTCGGGCCGCTGGACAACAGGTCCAGCCGAGAGGGCTTGTGCTGCCGGAATTCCGCAAGGCTCAGCACCAACCGCCGCCCCAGCAGAACCACCGCCTTGGGCGCGCGGCCCATGCAGACATGCTCTACAAGGTCCGACAGCAGCGCATCCTCTGCCCCGCGCCCGACGCGCAGGCGCAGGCTGGCCTGATGGCGCTGCAAGACCAGCCCCAACCGGGCCGCATTATCCGGCCCGCGCGCCACAAGGGCGTGGCGGCAGTAGCTGCCAGAGCGCCGCTCGGGCAGCCGGTCGGGGCCAAAGCCCAGCGCGATGCCGTCCACCTCTAGCAGGCTGCTGAAATAGTCCCGCCTCGACAGCGGTTTGAGAACATGATTCACCCTCCGCACGATAACGTCGGGGGCTATGATGCGTGGGACGGA
>JACXUS010000039.1 GCA_014763785.1 Sphingomonadales bacterium
CCGCATCGCCACTCGCTACGACAGATGCGGCGAGATCTTCCTCTCCGCCATCTGCATCGCAGCGACCGTCATGTTCTGGTTGTGAGTCCTGACCCTAGGTTGCAATTTGAAAGAATGATGAGAGAGTAACGGGGTGTTAACCATTTGGTGCAAGGGTGATTGGTGATCGAGGGATTAATGCGGAGACCCCAGTATGCGGATTTTGTTGGTAGAGGATGATCCGACCACCTCTCGCAGCATCGAATTGATGCTGACCCATGCGAACCTGAACGTCTATTGTACCGATCTGGGCGAAGAGGGGATCGACCTCGCCAAGCTCTATGATTACGACCTGATCCTGCTCGATCTGAACCTGCCCGACATGAACGGGCACGAGGTTCTGCGGCAGCTGCGCCTCGCGCGGGTCGATACGCCGATCCTGATCCTGACCGGTGCCGATGACACCGAGAACAAGATCAAGGGCTTCGGCTTCGGCGCCGATGATTACATGACCAAGCCCTTCCACCGCGAAGAGCTGGTCGCGCGCATCCACGCGATCATCCGCCGCTCCAAGGGCCATTCGCAGTCTGTCATCCGCACCGGCAAGATCTCGGTCAATCTGGATGCCAAGACCGTCGAGGTCGATGGCAAGCCCGTGCATCTGACCGGCAAGGAATATCAGATGCTGGAACTGCTCAGCCTGCGCAAGGGCACGACCCTGACCAAGGAGATGTTCCTGAACCATCTCTACGGCGGCATGGACGAGCCGGAACTGAAGATCATCGACGTCTTCATCTGCAAGCTGCGCAAGAAGCTGGCGGAGGTGACGGGCGGTGACAATTACATCGAGACCGTCTGGGGCCGCGGCTATGTGCTGCGCGATCCCGATCCGGGCGAGATGGAGCGTCGCGTCGCCATCGGCGCCTGAGGCCGCCGTCCTTCGATCCTCGAAATCCGCTCCGGGGCTGGACGGCCCCGGGCACTCCCCCTAAAGCTGGCGCAAGCCTAGGGGAGCATGAGACGTGAGCGAGACACCCGCGATCGAGAACCTGACCGAAGCCGAGGCGGCGGCCGAGCTGCCGGCCCTGATCGCCGCACTCGAGGCGGCCAATACCGCCTATCACACGCTTGACGCGCCCGAACTTTCCGATGCCGACTATGATGCGCTGAAACGTCGCCTGGCCGCGATCGAGGCGCGCTTCCCGGCGCTCGCCCGCGCCGACAGCCCGACGCGCAAGATCGGGGCCGCCGTGGCCGAGGGCTTTGGCAAGGTGACGCATGAAATCCGCATGCTCAGCTTGGAGAATGCCTTCTCCGACGAGGATGTGGCCGATTTCGATCTCCGGGTGAAATCCTATCTCGGCCTGCCCGAGGCGACGCCCCTGACCTATACGGCCGAGCCCAAGATCGACGGGCTCTCGCTGTCGCTGCGCTACGAAAACGGCCGACTTGTGCAGGCCGCGACCCGCGGCGATGGCGAGGTCGGCGAGAATGTCACCGAAAACGCCCGCACCATCGCCGATATCCCGCATGAGATCACCGGCGCCCCCGCGCTTCTTGAGGTCCGCGGCGAGGTCTATATCAGCCATGCCGATTTCGCCGCGCTCAATGCCCGCGCGGCACAGGCGGGCGACAAGACCTTCGCCAATCCGCGCAACGCTGCCGCCGGATCGCTGCGCCAGCTCGATGCGCGGATCACCGCCGCGCGGCCGCTCAAATTCTTCGCCTATGCCTGGGGCGCGCTGTCCGAACCGCTCTCGGACAGCCAGTCGGGCGCAATCGCGCGCCTGGCCGCGCTGGGGTTCCAGACCAACCCGCTCACCCGCAGCTGTCGCGGCCCGGGCGAGATGCTCGACCACTACCGCCAGATCGCACAACTCCGCGCCTCGCTCGGCTATGACATCGACGGCGTCGTCTACAAGGTCGACGACCTCGCGCTGCAACGCCGCCTCGGCTTCCGCTCGACCACGCCGCGCTGGGCGATCGCGCATAAATTCCCCGCTGAACTGGCCTGGACCCGCCTCGAGGCGATCGAAATTCAGGTCGGCCGCACCGGCGCGCTCAGCCCGGTCGCGCGGCTCAGCCCGGTCACCGTCGGCGGTGTCGTCGTCTCGAACGCGACGCTCCACAATGAGGATTATATCGCCGGGCGCGACGCCAAGGGCGGTGCGATCCGCGGCGGCCGCGATATTCGCGTGGGCGACTGGGTGCAGGTCTATCGCGCCGGTGACGTGATCCCGAAGATCGCCGATGTCGACCTGTCGCGCCGCGATCCTGCCGCGCAACCCTTTGAATTCCCGACGCTCTGCCCGGTCTGCGGCTCCGAGGCGATCCGCGAGCCGGGCGATGCGGTGCGCCGCTGCACCGGCGGGCTGATCTGCCCCGCGCAGGCGGTCGAGAAGCTCAAGCATTTCGTCTCGCGCGCCGCTTTCGATATCGAGGGGCTCGGCGCGAAACAGATCGAGGCCTTCTATGCCGACGGTTGGATCCACGAGCCGGCCGACATCTTCACCCTGCGGGCGCGCTTCGGGCAGGGGCTGCAACAGCTGAAGAACCGCGAGGGCTGGGGCGAAAAATCGGCGCAGAACCTGTTCGAGGCGATCGAGACGCGCCGCGCCATCGGCCTCGAACGGCTGATCTTCGCGCTGGGCATCCGCCATTGCGGCGAGGCGGCGGCGAGGGATGTGGCCCAGCATTACGGCAGCTGGGAGGCAATGGTCGCCGCGCTCGATCTGGCGCGCCCCGCGGCGCTCGCGCAGCGCGCGGCCGACGCCGCCGAAGAGGCCGAGCGCGCCGCCGCCCTGACCGAGGGCCGCCGCCCGCGCATCACCGAGACCCGCGCCGCCGCGATTGCCGCCCACGGGTTGCCCGCCGAGGCCGCGGCGGTCTGGGCCGATCTGGGCGCGACCGATGGCGTCGGGCCGGTGCTGGCGCTTTCGCTCTCGGATGCCTTCGCCAACCCCGAGGAGCGCTCGGCGATCGACCGGCTGGCGGCCGAGCTGACGATCCTGCCGCCGCCCGCCCGCGCCGCGAGTGGCGAGATCGCGGGCCTCACGCTGGTCTTCACCGGCACGCTCGAACGCATGACCCGGGCCGAGGCCAAGGCCCGCGCCGAGAGCCTGGGCGCCAAGGTGGCGGGCTCGGTCTCGGCCAAGACCGATATCCTGATCGCGGGGCCCGGCGCGGGCTCGAAGGCCAAGAAGGCCGCCGAGCTCGGCATCCGGGTGATCGACGAGGACGACTGGATCGCGCTCGCGGGGGGGATATGAACCCCGGACGCCCGCCCGCGCTGTTTCCGCTGTTTGCCGCGCTCGAAACCCTGCCCGGGGTCGGCGCAAAGGTCGCCAAGGCCTTGGAACAACAGGGACTTTCGCGCCCGCGCGATCTCTTGTTCACGCTGCCGCATTCGGTGGTCGACCGCCGACCCGTCGCCACCCTGCGCGGCGCGACCCTGCCCGCGGTGCTCTCGGTCGAGGTCGAGATCCTAGCCCATGTGCCCGCGCGCCGCCGCGGCGGGCCCGCGCGGGTGCTGGTGCGCGACGCCGAGATGGAGTTCCAGCTGGTCTTCTTCCACGCGCGCGGCGACTATCTCGAACGGCAGATGCCGCCGGGCGAGCGCCGCGTGGTCTCGGGCAAAGTCGAGATGTTCGATGGCGGCGCGCAGATGGTCCACCCCGACCACATCCTGCCGGTCGCCGAGGCGGGCGAGCTGCCGCGGTTCGAGCCCGTGTATCCGCTCGGCGCAGGGCTCACACAGAAAACCATGGCCCGCGCGGCCCGCGGCGCGCTGGATCGGATGCCCGAACCGGCAGAATGGGTCGACCCGGCGCTGCGCGCGCGCGAGGGCTGGCCCGCTTGGGCCGAGGCGCTGCGCGCGGCCCACGCGCCAGAGCGCGCGGCCGACTGCGCCCCGGGGGCCCCGGCGCGCGCGCGGCTGGCCTATGACGAGCTCTTCGCGCATCAGCTGACGCTTGCGCTCGCCCGGCGCCAGACCCGCCGCCAGAAGGGGCGCGAGACCCGCGGCACGGGTGTTCTGTCGCGCAAGGTCTTGGATTCGCTTCCCTACCGGCCGACCGGGGCGCAGAGCCGGGCGATTGCCGAGATCACCGCAGATATGGCCGAGCCGCGGCGGATGAATCGGCTGTTGCAGGGCGATGTCGGCGCGGGCAAGACGCTGGTTGCGTTCATGGCGCTCTTGGCCGCGGTCGAGGCGGGCGGGCAGGGGGTGATGATGGCGCCGACCGAGATCCTCGCGCGCCAGCATCTCGAGGGGCTGGCGCCGCTTGCGGCGGCGGCGGGGGTGCGGCTCGACATCCTGACCGGCCGCGACAAGGGGGCCGAGCGGGGCGCGAAGCTCGCCGATCTGGCCGCGGGGCGGATCGGCATTCTGGTCGGCACCCATGCCGTTTTTCAAAAAGACGTTGAATTTCAGGATCTTCGCCTGGCTGTGATCGACGAACAGCACCGCTTTGGCGTCGCGCAGCGGATGGAGCTCGGCGCCAAGGGGGCGGCGGTTGATGTGCTGGTGATGACCGCGACGCCGATCCCGCGCTCGCTCGCGCTGGCGCAATATGGCGACATGGATGTCAGCGTGCTCGACGAAAAGCCGCCGGGGCGCAAGCCCGTGCGCACGGCGCTGGTCGCGGCGGGGCGGCTCGACGAGGTGGTCGCCCACCTGACCCGCGCGCTGGCCGAGGGGCGGCAGGCCTATTGGGTCTGCCCGCTCGTCGAGGAAAGCGAGCATGTCGATCTGACGGCGGCCGAGGATCGCTTTCGTCATCTGCGTGCGGCCCTCGGCGAGGGGGTCGTGGGGCTGGTGCATGGTCAGATGCCGGTGGCCGAGAAGGATGCCGCGATGGCCGATTTTGTCGCCGGGCGGACGCGGGTTCTGGTCGCGACCACGGTGATCGAGGTCGGCGTCAACGTGCCCGCGGCCTCGATCATGGTGATCGAGCGCGCCGAGACCTTTGGTCTGGCGCAGTTGCACCAGCTGCGCGGTCGGGTCGGGCGGGGCGCGGCCGAGTCGACCTGTCTGATGCTCTATCAGCCGCCCCTGGGCGAAACGGCCGAGCGGCGCCTGCAGATCCTGCGCGAGAGCGAGGATGGCTTTCGCATCGCCGAGGAGGATCTCGCGCTGCGCGGGGCCGGCGACATGATCGGCACGGCGCAATCCGGGCTGCCGCGGTTCCGGATCGCCGATCTTGAGCGTCAGGCCGGTCTGATGGCGGTGGCGCAAACCGATGCGCGCACCTTGCTGGCGCAGGACCCCGAACTGGCCAGCCCGCGGGGGCAGGCGGCGCGGATGCTGCTGTGGCTGACCGATCAGGATCGGGCGATCCGGCTGATTGACGTCGGCTGAGCGGCGCGGCTGCGGCGGGCGCGGAGCGGTGGGCGTGGTGCGGCGCCGGGGCGCGCTACGCTACGGGCACGCGCAATCGAGGCCTTGCCAAACCGCCTGTTCTGTCCTGCCGGATCGGGCGCCGCTCGGTCCTTCGGTGCGGGGGTTCCGCCACGAGCTGCGGAGCCCATGCCCCGGGCGATCATCGGTGGTCGCAGGAAGATTCCCCCTTGTTCCAGAAAGTTTCCACAATGTTCTCATAAAGTTCTTTACAAGCCGTTACGGACATGAGAACAAAGTAGCAACAACAGGAAGGAGATCCCGATGCGCACCGAACTGCAAGCAATCCTGACCCGCACCGCCCCGACGCTGCTGCAAGATGCTCTGGGCGCGGTCTCGCTCTGCGTCACCTTCCTCGCTGTCTTTTCGATTTCGGGCCTGTTCTGAGCCCTGCCGTCACTGCCTCGCGCTTTCCTTGCCGCGCTGTCCCCAATGACGCGGCCGCCTGTCCCAAGGCTCATGCCTGAAAGCGCTCCTGCGCCGCCATCCCCGGATGGCGGCGTTTTTTTAGGGCGACCCGGGGCCTGCGGCGCGGTGATCCGGGCCTGCGGCGCTGCGACCCGGGGCCTGCGATGCAGTGATCCGGGCCTGCGGCGCGGTGATCGGGCGAGGGGGGCCGCGCGACACCCGGCAGCCGATCGGCTCAGAACTTGTAGCCGATCCGAAGCCCGCCCCAATGCCGGCCATTGACCCGGATCGGCGCCGACAGATCCTTCATCAGCACGAATTGCCCGCCGCCCATGTCGCGGCGATAGATTTGCAGCACGAAGGGGGCGGTCGAGCGTCCGGCCCGCAGCCCGACCCGATCGTCGAAGATCCGGCGGTTGCGGCAATTGGCATTGTTCCAGACCGGATCGTCGCTTTGGGGCAGCGAAAACTTGCGGTTATGCGTCGGCAGATAGCCATTGCTGTCCACCGCGGCGCAGAAGACGATATGGCTGTCGACCTCCAGCGCGGCCTCCTGAACCGGGGGCAGGACGCGGTCGGTGAAACGGGTGAAGGGCGCCATGTGCTGGGCGGGATTGCTGCCGGGGATCGGGGTATAGCGCTGGTCGAAGAGCTCCCCCTCGGTAATCTGGCCGCTGGCTATTCCGTCGCAGAAGAGCCCCCCGATCCGGTCGGCCGCCTCCTGAACGAAGCGGATCAGGGCGCCATCGGCAATCGAACCGCCCAGGATCACCGCATCCTGAACCATGGTTTCACTCAGTGAAATCAAGCCGTTGGTGCGCTTTTGTGCCTGCTGCACCTCGCGCGCGGTGCCCTGCATCGCCCCGCTCATCCGCTCGAAGGCCGGGCCGAAGCGATCATTGGCCGCGCGGACGGTTTCGGCGCGGGTGGCAATCTCGACCACCGCGCCGCGGGTGCGACTGACGCTTTCGGTCATCCGGCCAAGCGCGCTGTCGGATTCCACGGCGCCGGTCAGCACGGCTTCGGCATTGACCGAGATCGTCCCGGCCTCGCCACGCATCAGGCTGATTCGCTCGCTCAACCCGCCGACGGCGCGGCCGATGCCTTCGGCCGCCGAGGCGGTCTTGCGCGACAATTCGTTGATCGCCTCCGAGACGACGGCGAAGCCGCGCCCCGCGTCGCCCGCGCGCACCGCCTCGATCTTGGCGTTGATGGCGAGGATGTTGACCTGGGTTGCGATGCTGCGAATCTCGGCATTTTCGGCCTGAACGGTGGCGAGCGTCTGGGTCACCTCGGTCATCTGCTGGGCGACCGATTGGACCCATTGGGCAATGGCGCGGGCATGTTCGCCGGTGTTGCGCAGCTGCGCGACCGTGGTCGAGACGGCCTGCATCGTCGCTTCGGCCGCCTCCGACACCTGATCGACGCCGGCGATCACCTGCGCATTGGCGCGCTGCACGGTCTGGGCCGCGCCCTGCGCCTCGGCCAGCAGGGCGAGCTGCTCCTGCGCCGCGCCCGCAAGCGCATCCAATGTGCCCGCGATATCGACAATGTCGCGGCCAAGCGCGACCGCCTCATTCGCGATCCGGTCGATCGATTCGGCCGATCCGGCACCTGGCAGGTTCGAGAGGTCGTTCATGGGGGCTCCGGACCGGGCTGACCGGGGAAGATTGGCACAATCCCCTTGCGGATCAGTTAACGCCGTTGCCCCGCAGCGCCCCACCCCGCAGCGCCTCGAGCGTGGCCTCGGGGGCGAGCAGGATCGAGGCATGCCGGTTGGGATAGTCGCGCGCGGCGGTCAGCACCTCGTAATCGCCGAAGGGGGCGCCGGGCACCGGCCCGCCCTTCAGCATCGTGGCGAGCTGATCGCGCAGCGTGGCGACCTCTTCTGCGGTGCGGCCGATCACCTGCGCGCCGAAGATCGCGGCCGAGGCCTGACCCAGCGCGCAGGCGTGCACCTGCTGGCTGAAGCCGCTGATCCGCCCCTCGGCCAGCTCCAGCGCCACCGTCACCGTCGAGCCGCAGAGCGGCGCGCGCCGCGTGGCGTGATGGGTGGCCCCGGGCAGCGGATCGGTCCGCGGGATATCGGCCGCCAACGCCAGAATGCGCTGCGAATAGAGCTTGAACAGATCGGCGTCGCTCATCACTTCCCCCGGGCGGCTCTGCGCGTTAGATAGACCGCGATCACAGCGGAGGAAAGCCATGCGCTTCGAGATTTCCAGCCTGACCTTCGACGCCAAGGGCCTGATCCCGGCGATCGCGCAGGATCACGCCACCGGCGAGGTGCTGATGATGGCCTGGATGAATGCCGAAAGCCTGGCGAAAACACTTGAAGAAGGCCATGTAACCTATTGGTCGCGCTCGCGGAATGCATTCTGGGCCAAGGGCGAGACATCGGGGCATGTACAGCGGCTGGTCGAGCTGCGGGTGGATTGCGACCGCGATTGCCTGCTGTTGCTCGTGGATCAGACCGGGCCCGCCTGCCACACCAACCGGCGCTCGTGCTTCTATACGGCGGTGCGGGCGGGCGACGAGGTCGAGATCCTGAAACCGATGGTCTAAAGGCCTGAGCGCGAGGGGGCTCCGCCCCCGCCGATGCCGGGCATCGGCCCCCCGGGATATTTGGGCACAGATGATGTCACAGGCCGACCATGCGCCGGATATCGGCGGGCGTGGCCCCTTCGGAACGGTATTTCGCCAGCGCCCGCGCATCGTCGCGCTTGGCCAGCCGCTTGCCAGTTTCGTCGCGGATTAGTCTGTGATGGCAATAGCTTGGCGTCGGAAGTTCAAGCAGATGTTGCAGCGTGACATGGATCGCCGTCGCCTCGAACAGATCGGCGCCGCGGGTCACATGGGTCACCCCCTGCGCCGCATCGTCGAGCACGACGGCGAGGTGATACGAGGTCCCCATCTCGCGCCGCGCCAGCACGATATCGCCGACCCTTTCGGTCATCTCCTGTGGGGTGATGGCGTGCTTTCCCCGGTGAGGATCGCAGATTTCCGTGAAATGACAATGGGTTGCTGCGCGGTCCATGCGCAGGCGCAGCGCGGCGTCGGGCAGCGCCTCGCCCGGGCGGGGGGCGCCCCGGACCCGGCAGGTGCCGGGATAGACGATGCCATCGGGGCCGAGCGGCGCGCCTTCCTGCGGGGCGGCGGCGGCCTGTTCGATGTCGCGCCGGGTGCAGTCGCAGCGATAGAGCAATCCGCTTTGCCAAAGTTTTTCAAGGGTTTGCCGGTAGATGTTCAGCCGATCCGATTGCCGCATCACCGGCCCGTCCCAAGCGAGCCCGAGCCAGCGCAGATCCTCGATCAGCTGCGCCTCCCATTCAGGTTTCGAGCGCTGGCGGTCGATATCCTCGATGCGCAGAAGGAACCGCCCGCCCGCCGCCCGCGCCATGTCATGCGCGAGGATCGCGGCATAGGCATGGCCCAGATGCAGGGGCCCGGTGGGCGAGGGCGCGAACCGGGTGATCACCTCAGCTCTGACCCGCAAGCCATTGGGAAAACATCTCTTTCGCGCGGTCTGTGTAGCCTTTGTAGCGGTCCTTGCGGCCCTTGCGGCCGCCGCGGGCTTCCTCCAAAGGCGGGAACAGGCCGAAGTTCACGTTCATCGGCTGGAAGGTCTTGGCCTCGGCGCCGCCGGTAATGTGATGGATCAGGCTGCCCATCGCGGTTTCGGGCGCGGGGGGCGGCAGATCGCGCCCCAGGATCTCGGCCGCCGCCATCCGGCCCGCGAGCAACCCCATCGCCGCGCTTTCCACATAGCCCTCGACCCCGGTGATCTGGCCTGCGAAGCGGATATTCGGGCGCATCCGCAGCCGCATCCGGTCATCGAGCAGCGTGGGCGAGTTGATGAAGGTGTTGCGGTGGATCCCGCCGAGGCGCGCGAAGCTCGCCTCTTGCAGCCCGGGAATCATTTTGAAAACAGTGGTTTGCGCGCCATACTTCATCTTGGTCTGAAAGCCCACGATGTTGTAAAGCGTGCCCAGGGCATTGTCGCGGCGCAGCTGCACCACGGCATAGGCCTTCTCGTCAGGCTTATGCGCATTGGTCAGGCCCACGGGCTTCATCGGCCCATGGCGCAGGGTCTCGCGGCCGCGCTCGGCCATCACCTCGATCGGTAGGCAGCCGTCGAAATAGCCGGCCGTTTCGCCTTCGTGAAACTCGGTCTTGTCGGCCGCCAACAGCGCGTCGATGAAGGCCTCGTATTCGTCGCGATTCATCGGACAGTTGATATAGGCGGTGCGCTCTTCCTCGGTCTCGCCCTTGTCGTAGCGGCTCTGGCGCCAGGCCACCGACATATCAATCGTCTCGGCATAGACGATTGGCGCGATCGCATCGAAGAAGGCGAGGCTCTCGGCGCCGGTCGCCTGACGGATGCTTTCCGCCAGCGCGCCCGAGGTCAGCGGACCCGTCGCAACGATCCAGTTTCCACTTGAAGGAAGCTCTGTAACCTCTTCATCGGAAAAGGAAATCAAGGGATGCGCGCGCAGCGCCGCAGTGACCGCGCCGGAAAACGCATCGCGGTCCACCGCCAGCGCACCACCCGCGGGCAGCTGGTGACGGTCGGCCATCGCCATGATCAGCCCGCCCGCCGCGCGCATTTCCCAATGCAAGAGGCCGACCGCGTTGCGCTCGTCATCATCCGAGCGGAAGCTGTTCGAGCAGACCATCTCGGCGAAATCGCCGGTGCGGTGGGCGAAGGTGGCGACGCGGGGCCGCATCTCGTGCAGGACGACGGGAACGCCGGCCTCGGCGGCCTGCCAGGCGGCCTCGGAACCGGCCATGCCGCCGCCGATGATATGGAGTGTCTGGGTCATGGCCCGGATTTAGGGCGGCGCGGGGCAAAAGAAAAGCGCCTTGCGCGCGGCGCGGCAGGGCTTACACCCGGGGGAAACGGAGGGGATGATGCGCGCGCTGATGATCCAGGGGACCGGCTCGGATGTCGGCAAGTCGATGCTGGTGGCGGGGCTCTGCCGCGCGGCGGTGCGGCGGGGGCTGTCGGTCGCGCCGTTCAAGCCGCAGAACATGTCGAACAATGCCGCCGTGACCGCGGATGGCGGCGAGATCGGCCGCGCGCAGGCGCTGCAGGCGCGGGCGGCGGGGCTCGAGCCCCTGACCGACATGAACCCGGTGCTTCTGAAGCCCGAGACCGACCGCGGCGCGCAGGTGGTGGTGCAGGGGCGGCGGCTCACCTCGACCTCGGCGCGCGACTATTGGGACCTGAAGCCCCGGCTGATGACCGCGGTGATGGAGAGCTATCAGCGGCTGCGCGGCGCGCATGATCTGGTGATCGTCGAGGGGGCGGGCAGCCCGGCCGAGATCAACCTGCGCCGTGGCGACATTGCGAATATGGGCTTTGCGCGGGCGGCGGATGTGCCGGTTGTGCTGGCGGGCTGCATCGACCGCGGCGGCGTCATCGCGCAGATCGTGGGCACGAAGGCGGTCCTCGATCCCGCCGATGCCGCGCAGGTAAAAGGATTTCTGATCAACAAGTTCCGCGGCGATCCTCAACTGTTTGACGACGGCTATGCCGAGATTGTCGCGCGCAGCGGCTGGCCGGGGTTCGGGGTTCTGCCGTGGTTCCCGGAGGCCGGGCGCCTGCCGGCCGAGGATGCGCTGACCCTGCCGCGGCAGGGGCGCGGCTCGGGCTTCAGGATCGTCTGTCTCGCGCTTTCAAGGATCGCGAATTTCGACGATCTCGACCCGCTCGGGCAGGAGCCGGGCGTGGATCTGTCCCTTGTGGCGCCGGGCCAGCCGATCCCGGGCGACGCCGATCTGGTGATCATCCCGGGCACCAAATCGACGCGGGGCGATCTGGAGTTCCTGCGCGCCCAAGGCTGGGACATCGACCTTGCCGCCCATGTCCGGCGCGGCGGCCATGTGCTGGGCATCTGCGGCGGCTATCAGATGCTGGGTCAGGTGATCCGCGACCCCGAGGGGATCGAGGGGCCGGCGGGCGAGACGCCGGGCCTTGGGCTTCTCGATGTGGAAACGGTGATGGCGCCCGACAAGCGGCTGACGCGGGTGCGCGCGACGCATCTGCCGACCGCCACACCGATCGAGGGCTATGAAATCCACATCGGACGCACCGAGGGGCCGGGGCGGGCGCGGCCCTTCGCGCGGATCGACGGTCAGGACGAGGGCGCGATTTCGGCCAATGGTCGCATTGCGGGCAGCTATCTGCACGGGATGTTCACCGGCGACGCCTTCCGCCACGCCTGGCTTGGCGGTTTCGGCGTCGCGGCGGGGCTCGCGGATTATGGCGCCGGGGTCGAGGCGGTGCTCGACCGGCTCGCCGATCACATGGAAGCGCATCTGGATGTGGAGGGGCTGTTGGCGCTGGCGCGCTGACTTGAGTGGATTTCATAATCATCATGGGGATTATGAATTTGTCCTTGGGATGAGCGGCGGCTAGATCAACTCCGCGCCCTTCCGGCGCCGAAAGGCCCGCCATGCTTGATCTGACCCTGCCGAAATCGCCTGTCTTTGCCGCGGTTGAGACCCTCGCGCGCGAGCGGATCCTGATCCTCGACGGGGCGATGGGCACGCAAATTCAACAGCTTGGCCTGAGCGAGGACGATTACACAGGCTGCGGCGGGGCCTGCCATCTGCATTCGGACCACCCGCAGAAGGGCAACAACGATCTGCTGATCCTGACCCAGCCCGCCGCGATCGAGGAGATCCATTTCCGTTATGCGATGGCGGGCGCCGATATTGTCGAGACGAATACCTTTTCCTCGACCACCATCGCGCAGGCCGATTATGCGATGGAAGATCAGGTGTTCGACCTCAACGCCGAGGGCGCGCGGCTCGTGCGCCGGGCGCTGGATCGCGCGACCGCGATCGACGGCAAGCCGCGGTTTGTGGCGGGCGCCGTGGGGCCGACGAACCGCACGGCCAGCATCAGCCCCGATGTGAACGATCCGGGCTATCGCGCGGTCACCTTCGACGATCTGCGCGCGGCCTATGGCCAGCAGATCAAGGGCCTGATCGCGGGCGGCTCGGACCTCATCCTGATCGAGACGATCTTCGACACGCTGAACGCCAAGGCCGCGATCTTTGCCGCGCTTGAGGCATTTTCGGACCACGGCCAGCGCCTGCCGCTGATGATCTCGGGCACGATCACCGATGCCTCGGGGCGCACGCTGTCGGGCCAGACGCCGACCGCCTTCTGGCATTCGGTGCGCCACGCGCGGCCCTTCACGGTGGGGCTGAACTGCGCGCTAGGCGCGGCCGCCATGCGCCCGCATCTGGCGGAACTGTCGGGCGTCGCCGACACCAATACCTGCGCCTATCCCAATGCCGGGCTGCCGAATGCCTTCGGCCAATATGACGAGGGCCCCGAGGATACCGCCGCCCAGGTCGCCGATTTCGCCCGCGAGGGGCTGGTGAATGTGGTCGGCGGCTGCTGCGGCACCACGCCCGATCATATCCGCGCCATCGCCGAGGCCGTCCGCCCCTTCGCGCCCCGCGCGATCCCCACCTGAGGAGGCCCAGACATGACCGACCATCTCCTGCGCCTCTCGGGGCTTGAGCCCTTCGTTCTGACCCCCGATATCCCCTTCGTGAACGTGGGCGAGCGGACGAACGTCACCGGCAGCGCGAAATTCCGCAAGCTGATCACCAACCGCGACTATGCCGCGGCGCTGGCCATCGCCCGCGATCAGGTCGAGAACGGCGCCCAGATCATCGACATCAACATGGATGAGGGGCTGATCGACAGTCAGGCCGCGATGGTCGAGTTCCTGAACCTGATCGCCTCGGAACCCGATATCGCGCGGGTCCCGGTGATGATCGACAGCTCCAAATGGGAGGTGATCGAGGCCGGTCTGAAATGCGTGCAGGGCAAGCCGGTGGTGAACTCGATCAGCCTGAAAGAGGGCGAGGAGGCCTTCCGCCATCACGCCACGCTGTGCCTCGCCTATGGCGCGGCGGTCGTCGTGATGGCCTTTGACGAGGCGGGGCAGGCCGACACCTTCGCGCGCAAGACCGAGATCTGCGCGCGCGCCTATCGCATCCTGACCGAGGACATCGGCTTCCCGCCGGAAGACATCATCTTCGATCCCAATATCTTCGCCGTCGCCACCGGCATCGAGGAACACAACAATTACGGCGTCGATTTCATCGAGGCCGCGGCTTGGATCCGCGCGAACCTGCCCCATGCCCATGTCTCGGGGGGCGTGTCGAACCTGTCGTTTTCCTTCCGCGGCAATGAACCCGTGCGCGAGGCGATGCATGCGGTCTTCCTCTATCACGCGATTGCGGCGGGGATGGATATGGGGATCGTCAACGCAGGCCAGCTCGCGGTCTATGACCAGATCGAGCCCGAGCTGCGCGAGGCCTGCGAAGATGTCGTGCTGAACCGCCGCGCGGATGCGACCGAACGCCTGCTGGAGATCGCCGAGCGTTTCAAGGGCGGCGCACGAGAGGAGAAGGTCCGCGATCTGGCCTGGCGCGACTGGCCGGTCGCCAAGCGGCTGGAACATGCTTTGGTCAACGGGATCACCGAATTCGTCGAGGCCGACACCGAAGAGGCGCGTCTGGCCGCGGCCCAGCCGCTCGACGTGATCGAGGGGCCGCTGATGGCGGGCATGAACGTCGTGGGTGACCTTTTCGGCGCGGGCAAGATGTTCCTGCCTCAGGTGGTGAAATCGGCCCGCGTGATGAAGCAGGCGGTCGCCGTGCTGCTTCCCTACATGGAGGCCGACAAGGCCGGCGGGCGCGAGGCGGCGGGGCGCATCCTGATGGCGACGGTCAAGGGCGATGTGCATGACATCGGCAAGAACATCGTCGGCGTCGTTCTGGCCTGCAACAATTACGAGATCATCGATCTGGGCGTGATGGTGCCGCCGCAGAAGATCCTTGAGGTCGCGAAGGACCGGCAGGTCGATGTGATCGGCCTGTCGGGGCTGATCACGCCCTCGCTCGATGAAATGGCGCA
The DNA here is from genome assembly GCA_014763785.1 of Sphingomonadales bacterium. Taxonomy (GTDB): domain Bacteria; phylum Pseudomonadota; class Alphaproteobacteria; order Rhodobacterales; family Rhodobacteraceae; genus Rhodobacter. Next base: position 14,730 of record JACXUS010000039.1, read on the forward strand.
TCTGGCCGCCGAGATGGAGCGCGAAGGCTTCGATATCCCGCTGCTGATCGGGGGGGCGACCACCTCCAAGGTGCATACGGCGGTGAAGATCGCGCCGCGCTATAACAAGGGCGCCGCGGTCTATGTGACGGACGCGAGCCGCGCCGTGGGCGTGGTTGGTGCGCTGCTCTCGCCCCAGCAGAAGGCCGGTTACGTCGAAGGCGTGCGCGCCGAATATGCCGATCTGGCCGAGCGTCACGAGCGCGCCGAGGCCGCCAAACAACGCGTGCCGCTGCCCGCCGCGCGCGCCAATGCGCTGAAGCTCGACTGGGCCGAGTATGCGGTGCCAGCGCCGCAGTTCTTCGGGCCGCGCACGATCGAGGATTGGGATCTGGCCGAGATCGCGCGCTATATCGACTGGACGCCGTTCTTCCAGACATGGGAGCTGAAGGGGGTCTATCCGAAAATTCTGGAAGATGAAAAAAAAGGCGAGGCGGCGCGCGCCTTGTTCAACGATGCGCAGGCGATGCTGGCGCAGATCATCGCGGAAGGTTGGTTCAAGCCGCGCGCGGTGGTGGGGTTCTGGCCCGCGGCGGCGGTGGGCGACGACATCCGCCTTTACACCGCCGAGGACCGCGCCGAAACGCAGGCGACGCTGCACACCTTGCGCCAGCAGACCGGCAAGCGCCCCGGGCGGCCCAATGTGGCGCTGGCGGATTTCGTCGCGCCCGAAGGCGGTCCGCGCGATTACGTGGGCGGCTTCGTGGTGACCGCGGGCGCCGAAGAGGCCGAGATCGCCGCACGCTTCGAGCGCGCCAACGACGATTACGCCGCGATCCTCGTCAAGGCGCTGGCCGACCGGATCGCCGAAGCCATGGCCGAGCTGCTGCATGAACGGGTGCGGCGCGAGTTCTGGGGCTATGCGCCCGACGAAGGCTTCACGCCCGATCAGCTCATCGGCGAGCCCTATCGCGGCATCCGCCCGGCGCCGGGCTACCCCGCCCAACCCGATCACACCGAAAAGGAAACGCTCTTCGCGCTTCTGCAGGCGACCGAGCGCACCGGGGTTGAACTCACCGAAAGCATGGCAATGTGGCCGGGCTCGTCGGTTTCGGGGCTCTATATCGGCCACCCGGGCGCCTATTACTTCGGTGTGGCCAAGGTCGAGCGCGATCAGGCCGAGGATTACGCCGCGCGCAAGGGCATGGATCTGGCGCAGGTCGAACGCTGGCTTGCGCCGGTCTTGAACTATCGTCCCGGTGGGGCGGAGGCGGGGGCCGGGGG
>JACXUS010000250.1 GCA_014763785.1 Sphingomonadales bacterium
TGCGACAGCCATGACCCAGCAATCCCCTTCGGCAGATTTCCTGTCCAGCCCGTTTCCCGAACCCGTGACCCTGCCGGATTTCGACCCGACCGGGCCGGATCGGTTCTTCAACCGCGAACTATCGTGGCTCGCGTTCAACTGGCGCGTGCTGGAGGAGGCGACGAACCCGCGGGTGCCGCTGCTGGAGCGGCTGCGGTTCCTGTCGATCTCGGCGACCAACCTTGACGAATTCTACACCGTCCGCGTCGCAGGCCTGCGCGAGCTGGTGCGCGAGGGCAACGCGAACCCCTCGGATGACGGGCTCAGCCCGGGCGAGCAACTGACCCTGATCAACGCCGATGCGCGCCGCCTGATGGAGACGCAACAGACCACATGGAACAGGCTCCGGCGCGAGATGGAGGGCCACGGCATCCATATCCTGACGCGCGGCAAGCTGACCAAACGCGACCGCGACTTCCTGTCGGAGCATTTCATCAGCAAGGTCTTCCCGGTGCTCTCGCCGCTGGCGATTGACCCCGCGCATCCGTTCCCCTTCATCCCGAACACCGGCTTTTGCCTTGCGCTGGAACTGGAACGCCAGACCGACCGGCGCCGGTTGCAGGCCCTTCTGCCGATCCCGCAGCAGATCGACCGCTTCGTGCGGCTGCCGGGCGAGGCGCGCTTCCTGCCGCTCGAAGAGCTTCTGATGCTGCATCTGGGCATGCTGTTCCCGGGCTATGCCGATGCCGGGCACTGCGCCTTCCGGGTGTTGCGCGACAGCGATCTGGAGGTCGAGGACGAGGCCGAAGACCTCGTGCGCGAATTCGAGACCGCGCTCAAGCGCCGCCGCCGCGGTCAGGTGATCCGGCTGAAGATCACCGCGGGCGCGCCGGAAAGCTTGCGCAGCCTGATCATGGACGAGCTGCATGTCGAGCCCTCCGAGATGGTGGACGTCAAGGGCATGCTGGGCATCGCCGATCTGAAGGAACTGGTGCTGTCCTCGCGCCCCGACCTGCTCTGGCCGCCCTTCACCCCGCGCGTGCCCGAGCGCGTGCAGGATCACGACGGCGACATGTTCGCGGCGATCCGGCAGAAGGACATGCTGCTGCATCACCCCTATGAAACCTTCGACATGGTGATCCGCTTCCTCAATCAGGCGGCGCAGGACCCGAATGTTCTGGCGATCAAGCAGACGCTTTACCGCACCTCGAAGGACAGCCCGATCGTGGATGCGCTCTGCGAGGCGGCCGAAGCCGGCAAGTCGGTCACCGCGCTGGTGGAACTCAAGGCGCGCTTCGACGAGGCCGCCAACATCCGCCAGTCGCGGCGGCTGGAACGCGCCGGCGCGCATGTGGTCTATGGCTTCATGCATCTGAAAACACATGCGAAAATCTCGACCGTCGTGCGGCGCGAGGGCGACAACCTCGTCACCTATACCCATTACGGCACCGGCAACTATCACCCGATCACCGCGCGGATTTACACCGATCTGAGCTTCTTCACCTGCGACGCGGCGCTGGGGCGCGATGCGACCAAGGTGTTCAATTATCTCTCGGGCTATGTGCAGCCCGAGGGGCTGGAGAACCTCGCGATCTCGCCCATTACGCTCAAGCCGCGGCTGCTGGACCTGATCGCGCGCGAGGCCGAGCATGCCCGCGCCGGGCGCCCGGCCGAGATCTGGGCCAAGATGAACAGCCTGATCGACCCCGAGGTGATCGACGCGCTTTATGCCGCAAGCGCCGCGGGGGTGAAAATCAGCCTTGTGATCCGCGGTATCTGCGGCATCCGCCCCGGCATCAAGGGTCTGTCGGACAACATCCGGGTGAAATCCATCGTCGGGCGCTTCCTCGAACACTCGCGCATCGTCTGCTTCGGCAATGGCCACGGCCTGCCCTCGAAAAAGGCGCGGGTGTTCTTTTCCTCGGCCGACTGGATGGGCCGCAACCTGAACCGCCGCGTGGAAACGCTGGTGGAGGCGATGAACGAGACGGTGAAGGCGCAGATCGTCAGCCAGATCATGGCCGCCAATATGGCCGACGAGGCGCAAAGCTGGATCCTGCAACCAGGCGGGCGCTTCATCCGGCATCTGCCCGAGGACAAGGGCGATCTGTTCTCCTGCCACCGGTTCTTCATGGAGAACCCCTCGCTGTCGGGCCGGGGTTCCGCAGGGGCAAAAGACGTGCCGAAACTTGCCCATAGCCTCGACTAGGCGCTAGATTGGCCCGGGCACCACGACCGCCCGAGTCACCGCAGGACGGACCATGATCAAGAAGACCGAAGCCCCCGCCCCGATCGGCCCCGGGGACGAGTGGGACCCCTTCGGCCAGCCGCTCTTCGATGACCCCTCGGCGCGGGCGCTCTCGCGCGTGGGCGTGGTCGATGTCGGCTCGAACTCGATCCGGATGGTGGTCTTTGACGGCGCGGCGCGCAGCCCGGCTTATTTCTACAATGAAAAGGTGATGGCGGGGCTGGGTCAGGGGCTGGCCGAGACCGGGCGGCTGAACCCCGCGGGGCGCGAGCGGGCGCTGTCCGCGCTGATGCGGTTTTCGTTGCTGGCCAAGGGGATGGGCATCTCGCCGCTGACCTGTGTCGCGACGGCGGCGGTGCGCGATGCCGAGGATGGCCCTGCCTTCCGCGCGCAGGTCGCGCGCGAGACGGGTCTGCAGCTGCATGTGATCGACGGCAAGGAAGAGGCGCGGCTTTCGGCGCAAGGCGTGCTTCTGGGCTGGCCCGAGGCCGAGGGGCTGATCTGCGACATCGGCGGCAATTCGATGGAGCTGGCCGAGGTGCGTCAGGGCCGGGTCTGGAACCGCGTCACCTCGCAGCTTGGGCCGTTCCGGCTGCAACAGGTCAAGGGCGGCCGCAAAGAGGTGATCGCCCATATCCGCGCGGTGATGGCGGAACTGGCCGAGGCGATGGGCACCGGGCACGAGCGGATTTATCTGGTGGGCGGCTCGTGGCGGGCGATTGCGCGGCTCGACATGGAACGCCGCGGCTATCCCCTGCTCGTGCTGCATGAATACCGGATGGACCCCGAGGGGCTGCTCAAGACCCTCGACTGGATCGAGAAGAACGACCCCGCCGAGCTGCGCGGGCGCACCGGGACCTCGGCCGCGCGGATGGAGCTGGTGCCGCTCGCGGGCCTTGTGCTGCGCGAGCTGGTCGCGACCTTCGGGCCCAGGGAAATCGACGTGTCAAGCTATGGCATCCGCGAGGGGCTGCTTTATGAGCAGATGCCCGAGCGGCTGCGCGCCCGCGATCCGCTGATCGAGGCCTGCCGCCATGCCGAGCGCACGCAGGCGCGGATGCCGGGCTTTGGCAAGAAGCTGCACGCCTTCATCGCACCGATCTTCGGCGAGGTGGCGCCGGACATCTACCGGCTGCACCGCGCGGCCTGCCTGCTGCATGACACCACATGGCGCACCCATCCCGATTACCGCGCCGAGGCCTGTTTCGACAATGTGACCCGCGCCAATATGGCCGCACTGAGCCACCCCGAGCGGGTGTTTCTGGGCGTCGCGCTTCTGCATCGCTACAAGAACAGCCGCGCGGGCTCGCGCTTCGAGCCGCTCTTCGCGCTTCTGCCGCCCGAGCGGCTGCAAGAGGCCGAGGTGCTGGGCAAGGCGATGCGCTTTGCCGCGATGTTCGCGATCCATCAGCCGCAGGATGCGGGCGCGCTCAGCTATGACGCGGCCGGGGCGCGGCTCGTGCTCGATCTGACCAAACGCGGCGCGGGGCTCTTCGGCGAAGTGGCCGAGGCCCGGTTCAAATCGCTCGCCAATGCGCTCAAGGCCGAGCCGGTGGTGACGCGGGTCTGAGGGGGCGGCGGGCGGCTTTGCGGACTTTACGGACCCTCGCCATGAGCCCGCCAATGGCCGCTTGTGGGCAATTTTCACAGCGGCAGGATAAGCATACTCTTTGGCGCCTCGATGGCCCTTCAGCCCATTTGGATACGCCCGGGCGAAGAGTCAAAGTCAAAACGAGCACGATTTCCATCAACCTCGTTCCAACACCAACCCAATCGCGAACAGTTGGAAAGATTGACCCCCCGCCGATTTCTCGGCGGGCGTCCATGTTACGCTCGAAGCGCGGGTTAAGAACCCACACTATGTGGAGCGGGGTTCATCCCGCCGCGTAGGAGCTGTCGTGCGCTTAGAGCTCTGCAAAGCGTTGAAGCCCCATGCCGATGAAGATCAATATCAAAAGCGAAATCAACGCGGCCATCGTCAGGTAACCGACAAAGGTCATCGATTTGGTGCGTTGTTCCTTAGGGTCAGGACCCATAAATCGACTTGAGGCTGCACGGGCTGCATGATTCAAGCTCCCAAACAGAGGGGGCATGATGAGCGGGCATTTCTGGTTGAC
>JACXUS010000251.1 GCA_014763785.1 Sphingomonadales bacterium
GTCGCGGGCGCGATCACCCCGGTGCCGGGCGGGGTGGGCCCGATGACCATCGCATACCTTCTGGCCAATACGCTCACCGCCTGCTGCCGCGCCAATGGGTTTGCGGAACCCGATGGCCTGACCGCCTAAGCGGCCCGATTTCCGCCCCCCGACCGCCCAGCGCCCCGCCAAGAGGGCAAGGGGCCCGGGGGGCCTCCATCCAGATGACGACGCAATGAGACGCGCCTTTGGGGAAAGGCGCCCGACCGGCCCGGCCGGAGCATCAGACCCTTAGGGAGACCAGAATGACCAAATACTGCCTGACCGTGACCTGCCCCTCGACGCGGGGCATCGTCGCCGCCATCGCCAATTACCTCGCCGATCAGGGCTGCAACATCACCGACAGCTCGCAATATGACGACCCGGTCACGGGGCGCTTCTTCATGCGGGTGAGCTTCGTGCCGGAAACCGGCGCGGACCTTGCCGCGCTGGAGAAGGGCTTCGGCGCGACCGCCAAGGCCTTCGACATGCAGGCGAGCTTCCACGACGAGATGCAGAAGATGAAGGTCGTGATCATGGTCAGCCGCTTCGGGCATTGCCTGAACGACCTGCTCTACCGCGTCAAGATCGGCGCGCTGCCGATCGAGATCGTCGCGGTGATCTCGAACCATATGGATTACCAGAAGGTCGTGGTGAACCACGATATCCCCTTCCACTGCATCAAGGTCACGAAGGAGAACAAACCCCAGGCCGAGGCTGCGATCATGCGCGTGGTCGAGGATGCGGGCGCCGAGCTGATCGTGCTGGCGCGCTACATGCAGATCCTGAGCGACGAGATGTGCCAGAAGATGTCGGGGCGGATCATCAATATTCACCATTCGTTCCTGCCGTCCTTCAAGGGCGCCAACCCCTACAAACAGGCCTATGAGCGCGGCGTGAAGCTGATCGGCGCGACCAGCCATTACGTCACCGCCGATCTGGACGAGGGCCCGATCATCGAGCAGGACACGGTGCGCATCACCCATGCCCAATCGGCCGATGACTACGTCAGCCTTGGCCGCGATGTGGAAAGCCAGGTTCTGGCGCGCGCGATCCATGCCCATGCCCACCGCCGCGCCTTCCTCAATGGCAACAAGACGGTGGTCTTCCCCGCAAGCCCCGGCGCCTATGCGTCCGAGCGGATGGGCTGAGGGCTTTCGCCGCCCGATGAACGGCCGGGCCCCGCGCCCGGCCGTCTCGCCGCTAGGGCAGGTCGATGCGCAGCACATGGCTGGGCACGACATCCGCGCGCGTCAGGCCCAGCACCGCATAATTGGCATTGCCGCCGGTCGAGACCAGCAGATCGCCCCGCGCGTCGATGCGAACCGAGGTTGACCCCGTCGCCCCCGATGACGCATCCGCGATCAGGCTGCGCGCCCCGTCCGGCGCCACTGCCACGACCGAGTTATAGGCATGGGTCGCGCCATAGATCGTGCCATCGGCGGCGACCGCGAAATCGTCGATCAGGATGCCCTCGTGCAACGGGGTCACGGCCCGGGTCGCATAGTCGATCCGCCCCAGCGTGAACTGGCCGGTATTGGCAAAATAGACCTGATCCCCCACGACCCGCAGCCCGTTCACCCCGATCGGAAACACCTGCCCCGGCGCGAGCGCGGGATGCTCCAGCCACACCCGGGTTTCCCGGCTCTGCGGATCGAAGGCATAGATCTTGCCCCGGGCCGAGCCGGCGATCAGATAGAGCCCGTCCGGGGCCTTGGCGATCCCGTTGGCAAACATCGCCTCGGGCAGGCGGGCGAGCTTCTCGACCGTTCCGTCAAGCGCGATCCGGTAGAGCGCGCCCTCGGTCGGATAGCCCTCAAGCCCCGGCGGATTGTGGCTGTCGGCGGGGGCGGGACCATTGGCGGTCACGATCAGATCCGCGCCGAACCGCTCCAGACACAGGACATGCGCCCCGGGCAGCTCTGCCAGAAGCGTCGTCTCCGCCCCCTCGATCAGATAGACCCGCCCGCCGAAGGTCGAGGTCGCAACGATGCGGCCATCGGGCAGCTCGATCATGTTCTCGATGAAGGTCATGGGCGCGAAAGTGGCCAGCACCGTCGCCGGATGCAGATCGGTTCGCGCGGTGGCGAAAATATCGGGAAGGCCCTGTGCCGCGGCCAGGCCCGGCAGCAGCAGGGCGGCAAAAAGGAGGGTTCTGCGAAGCATATCGGATCGGTCCTGCAAATGTGTCAGCGATTGACACATCGGCATTTTGATATATTCCGTCAACCAGTTACCTTTTTTATACCAGGTAGAGATGATGCAGGAAACGCTTCCCTCGCTCTGTCCCGTGGGTCAGGTGATGGGGCTGATCGGGGCGAAATGGGCCAGCGCGATCCTCTGGCACCTGTTCGACAGGCCGCTGCGGTTCGGCACGCTGCGGCGGATGCTGCCCGAGGCCTCGCCCAAGATCCTGACCACTCGCCTGCGAGAGCTGGAACAGGCGGGATTGATCGACCGGGTGATCCTGTCGGACCGGCCCTTCGCGGTGGAATACCGGATCACGCCCAAGGGGCAAACGCTGCGCCCGATCTTTCAGGATCTGACCGATTGGGGCGTCGTGCATGTGCTGACCCCCGAGGAGCGCAGCGCCTTCGCAGCCTTGGGCGGCAGATCGCTGCGCTGAGCCCGCCGGGCCGGGGTCAATGGGGATCGCAGCGCTCAGCGCCCCGGCCCGGGGCGCCCTGCACGACACTCTCAAGCCCCTTGATACTGTGGCCGCGGCGGCGGCCGATGTGGTGTGGCGCGGGGGCAGGCTTGGCGAAGCGCGCGCGGGGTCCTCGGGGCTGATGGCGCGGGCCGCATCGGGACTGGCGATCCTGCCCGTGCTGGTCTTTGCCCGATTTGCGCGCGTCCCTTGATCCTGGCCTTCCCGCACGCGCTGTGACATGAACAAGGCCCTGCCCCCCGCGGCCTGGCCCGGCCGAGCGTCACCCGAGCCCGACCGAACCCGAGGCTGAACCCTGCGCGCTGGCCGATCCGCGGCAGAAGGAGCGGCCTTGCCTGCCGCTGCGGGGCCCACTATGCCGGGGTGCGGCCATGAACACGAGGCGACGGCAGATGCGCGCAAGACTTCTCTGGATTGATCAGGCGCGGACCGTGGCGCTGGTCGGGATGGTGGCGTTTCACACCGTCTTCGATTTTGCCAGCTTCGGCCTGCTGCCCGCCGATCTGTCCCGCAGCCCGTTCTGGTGGAGCCTTGCGCGGGTGGTCGCCTTCAGCTTCATCCTGATCGCCGGGATCAGCCTGTTTCTGGCCCATGGCGCGGGGCTCCGGCCGCGGCCCTTCCTGCGGCGGCTGGCGGTGCTGGCGGCGGCGGCGGCGGCGGTCAGCGCGGTGACCTATCTGGCCGTGCCCGGGGCCTTCGTCTATTTCGGCATCCTGCATTCGATCGCGCTGAGCAGTGTGATCGGCCTTGCCTTCCTGCGCGCGCCGGCGCTGGTGACGCTGGCCGCGGGGCTTGGGGCGATGGCGCTGCCGCGCTATCTGAGCGGGGGTGTGTTCGATCATCCCGCGCTGGTCTGGACCGGGCTTGCGACGCAATATCCGCCCTCGATGGATTACGTCCCGACCTTTCCTTGGCTCGGGCCCTTCCTGCTGGGGCTGGCGCTGGCGCAAGGCACGCGGGGCTGGCGGCTCTGGCGGGGCGCTTCGGCCGCGCCCTCCGCGCTTGCGCGGGCGCTGGCCTGGCCCGGGCGCCACAGCCTTGGCGTCTATCTGCTGCATCAGCCGATCCTGTTCGGGCTGGCCGCGCTGCTTGCCCGCCTGACCTGAGCCCCGCCCGCCCGGGCGCCGGGCTCAGGCCGAGAGCGACAGGATCCGGTGGATTTCGGGCACCGAAAGTTGCACCGGATTGGCCTGCGTCGAAGAGGCGGTGCGCGCGGCCTGCGCGGTCGCGTCCCAGAGCGCGGGCGGGCAATGCAGCGCGTCCAGATCGGCCAGACCGTTGGCGTCGATGAAGCCGCGCAGCCCGCCGCCCAGACCTGCCGTCAGCCAGCCCTCGACCTCGTCGAAGCGCGCGGTCTGCACGCCGTTGCGCGTCAGCGCCTCGCGGTTGACCTGCAGCGCGGCGGGCAAGAGCCGCCCGCAGATCGCGCCATGCGCGGCCCCGGTCAGCCCGCCAAGCGGCCCGGCAAGGCCATGCACCGCCCCAAGGCCGGCATTGGCCAGCGCGAGGCCGGCACAAAGGCTGACCCAGGCCATCGTGTCGCGGGCGGCGCTGTCCTCACCCCTCATCAGCCGCATCAGCGCGGGCAGAGCCTGCGGGATCGCGTCGCGGCAAAGCGCGTCGGTCATCGGGTTGGCGCG
>JACXUS010000252.1 GCA_014763785.1 Sphingomonadales bacterium
GCCCGCTCCATCGCAGGCCCGGCCCGCCCGCTTCTCATCGCGCTGGCGCTTGGCCTCGGGGTCGCGGGCTGCGCGCCCGCCCCGGTCACCGATGCCCCGCCGCTGCGGCCGAGCTTCACCGATCCGGGCTTTGCCGCGCGCGTCACCGGCTATCGCGATATCACCATTGCGCCACGCAGCGGGTCGGGGGCCGAGGCCAAGCCGCTCTCCGCCGCGGCCTGCACGCTGGGCAATGCCGAGATGAGCTATCCCCCCTTCACCGCCCCCGCCAAGGTCGCGCTGCCCAAGATCACCGGCAAGCCCGAACCGCTGATGCTGCGCTGCGAACAGGGCGATCTGCGCACCACGCTGCGGCTCGATCCGGCGGTGGACAGCCGCGCGCCGCTCCTGCCGACGCCGGTCGGGGTTGCGATGGCCGGGGCGAATTACGCCATCGCCTCGAGCCGGGATCGCTGGATCCATTACGCCCGCCGCGGCGCGCTGCAGGTCACGCTGCTGCCCGCGCCTGCAACGCCGGGCACCGCCCCCGCAGACTGAGCCGCAATCCCGATATCAGCGCGCGGGCGGGATCGAATAGGTCATCGACGCCCGCGCCACCGGCTCGGTCCCGCCCTCGGAATAAAGCAGCGCATCGCCCACCGCCAGCACCCGCCCGAGCTTCAGGATCCGCACCCGCGCGATCAGATCGCGCCCCGCCTCGGGCTTGCGCAGAAAGTCGATCGCCGCATTCGTGGTCACCGCCAGCGCCACCGGCCCGATCCGCGCCAGAATCGCCAGATAGATGCCGACATCGGCCAGCGCAAACATCGCAGGCCCCGACACCGTCCCCCCGGGGCGCAGATGCGCATCCCCGACCCGCAGCCGCACGACCAGCTCGGCGCCAACCTCCTCAACCACGAAATCCGCCGCCACCTGCGGGAACACCTCGGCCAGAAAGGCCGAAAGTGACGTAACGTCCATTTCCATTGTCATTCCCTCCGCCCCTTTATCGACGGGGCCTCCCGCGCCTAGAGTTCGGGGCCAAGGGAGGAAATGCAATGACGGAACTCGTGGACCTCGAACGACGTGGCGTCGTGGCGCATCTGACGATGAATGCGCCCGGCTCGCTCAATGCGCTGTCCGATGCGATGCTGGCGGCGCTGAAGGCGCGCTTCACCGAGATCGGCGGCGACCCCTCGACCAAGGTCGTGGTGCTCAAGGGCGCGGGCAAGGCCTTTTGCGCGGGCCATGACCTCAAGGAAATGCAGGCCGGCCGCGAAGCCCCCGACAAGGGCCGCGCCTATTTCGCCGATCTCTTCGCGCGCTGCGCCGAGGTGATGCAGATGATCCCCGCCCTGCCCCAGCCGGTGATCGCCGAAGTCCATGGCATCGCCACCGCCGCCGGGTGCCAGCTGGTCGCCAGCTGCGATCTGGCGGTCGCAGCCGAGGGCACGCGGTTCGGGGTGAACGGCGTCAATATCGGGCTCTTCTGCTCGACGCCGATGGTGGCGCTGACGCGCAACGTGCCGCGCAAGGTCGCCTTCGAGATGCTGGCGACCGGCGAATTCATCGACGCCGTCCGCGCGCGCGAGGTGGGGCTGGTCAACCGCGTGGTGCCGCACGCGGGGCTGGATGCCGCCACGACCGACCTGGCCGAGACGCTCGGCGCGAAACTCGGCGCCGCGGTCAAGATCGGCAAGCGCGCCTTCTATGACCAGATCACCCTCGATCTGGCGGCGGCCTATGAGCACACGGCGGCGGTGATGGTGGAAAACATGCTCTGGCGCGACACCGAAGAGGGCCTCGCCGCCTTCATCGAGAAACGAAAACCCGACTGGGCGGGCTGATCCGTCGGCGCGGGGGCGCTGCCCCCGTCCCTGCGGGACTCCCCCGGGATATTTATGCACAGATGATGACAAAGGCCCTTGTCCCTTTCATCTTGCCGAAAATATCCCGGGGGGAGATCGCAGATCGGGGGGCAGCGCCCCCCTGCCCGCTCAGCCAAACTCGGCCAGCTTGGGGAAGGTCTCGAGCAGCCAGAAGCTGATCGCCGAGAAGGCATTGGTCAGCATCAAGAGCCCGACAACGACCAGAAGCGCGCCCATCGCCTTCTCGATCAGCGCCATATGCCGCTTGATCCGGTTCATCACCCCGATCGCATTGTCGATGAACACCGCCGCGAGCACGAAGGGAATGCCAAGACCCAGCGCATAGACCGCCAGAAGCCCGGTGCCGCGCGCCACATCGCCGCCCGAGGCCGCCAGCGACAGGATCGTGCCCAGCTGCGGGCCGATGCAGGGGGTCCAGCCAAAGGCAAAGGCCAGCCCCAGCACATAGGCGCCAAGGCTCGAGCCGCCGCGGTCGCCGACATCGAGCCGCGCCTCGCGGTCGAGAAGGCCGATCCGGTAGACCCCGAGGAAATGCAGCCCGAGCCCGATGATCACCGCCCCCGCGACACGGCTGAACAGCTCCTGATGGGTCAGGAACAGGCGCCCGAAGCTCGAAACGGCCGCGCCAAGGATCAGGAACACGGTCGAGAGGCCGAGCACGAAGAAAATCGCGGGCATCACCGCCGAGGCCCGGCGCGCGCGCAGATCGCCCATGCCGACGCCCGCCATATAGGCCAGATAGGGCGGCACGATCGGCAGCACGCAGGGGCTGAGAAAGGACAGAAGCCCCGCGCTCAGCGCCACGAGGGCGGCGGGCAGGAAGGCGGCATCTATGAGGTCAATCCCGAACATGCCCTCCCATAGCACCCCGCCCCGGCCGCGTCACCCACGCTGACTGCGGCACCCGGTCACAAGGCCGTGGCGGAGCGGCGCAGGGCGGCGGGCGTCCGGGCGTGGACAAATGCGCCCGCGCAGAGTAGCGCAGCGCCATGGAGAAGGTGACCCTGATCGACGCGCGCGGCCTTTTGTGCCCGCTGCCCGTGCTGCGGCTGCGCAAGGTGCTGGCCGGGCTCGCGCCGGGCGCGCGGGTCGAGCTGAGCGCAACCGACCGCGCCAGTCAGATCGACGTACCGCATTTCTGCGCGCAGGGCGGGCATCGGCTGATCGAGACGCGCGAAGAGGGCGCGGCGCTGATCTATCTGATCGAACGCGGCTGAGCCCGGGCGCCCCACCCACCGCCAGAGCCCAAGCGGATTGCGGCGCCCGCCAAGGCCGCAAAGCCGTCCTGTCGCGCGCGCCCGTGCGTCGCGCGCCTCCAGTCCTTCGCGCGTATCATCCGGTCGAGGGTGCCAGTGGAGGGCCGCCAGTGGACGGGCGCCGGTAGACGGGCCCAGTGGAGGGCAGCCAGTGGATGGCCGCCAGTGGATGGGCCCAGTGGACGCAGCGCGCAAACCGCAAGACCGGGCCCGCCCGCCCCCCTTGCGGAAAACGCAAAACCGCCGGGCGAGGCCCGGCGGTTTGCAGATCATGGGATGTGACCGGGCGCCGCGATCAGCGGCTAAGCGACCACCAGCCCTTGCGCTTGGGGCGGTCATCCGCCTCGACCTCGGCTTCCGGCGCCGCCGCGGCCGACGCGGAGGGCAGTTCCGGCGGCAATTCGGGCGGCAGCTCGGCCGGCGTGTCAACCGGCAGCTCGACCGGAGCCTCCGCCGGCGCCTCTGCCGGTTGTTCCACCGGCGCGTCCACTGGGGCCTCGACCGGAGCTTCGGGCGAGGCTTCGGGCGCGGGCGTTTCCACCGGCGGCTCCGCCGTCACTTCGGTCGCCGCTTCAGTGGCCCCGGCATCAGTAGCGGCCGGTTCGACCTTCTTGCGGCTGCGCGTGACGCGCTTCTTGGGCGCGCCCTCTTCGGTCGCCGTCTCTGCGGCGGGCTCGGCTTTCTTGCGGGTCACCCGCTTCTTCGGCGCCGGGGCGGCATCGTCCCCGGCCGCTTCGACCGGCAGATCGTCGTCGACCGGCCCGAACGCAAGGGCCGCGCGCAGATCCTGCGCGTCCATGCCCGCAAGGTGAAGATCGACGCGGACGTGGACCTGGACGATATCGCGGGCCTGACCACCGGCTTCACCGGCGCCGACCTCGCCAATCTGATCAATGAGGCGGCGATCCTGGCGACCCGCCGCGGCGCCACCACCGTGGCGCTTGAGGATTTCGTCGCCGCCGTCGAGCGCATCATCGCCGGTGCCGAGCGGCGCAGCCGGATCCTCAACGCGGAAGAACGCCGGCGGGTCGCCCATCACGAAATGGGCCATGCGCTCGTCGCCGCCGGCCTTCCTTCGGCCGATCCGGTGCAGAAGGTTTCCATCATCCCGCGCTCGATCGGCGCACTCGGTTACACGCTGCAGCGGCCGACCGAGGACCGCTTCCTGAT
>JACXUS010000253.1 GCA_014763785.1 Sphingomonadales bacterium
GCCATCAGGGGCTTGCCCGGCCGCATCGCGATCTTCCAGAAGGCGCGCTCGAGGCCCAGCTCGGCCGCGACCGCGCCCACCATGTCATGATCGCCGACCGAGGCGCCGCCCGAGGTCACGATCAGATCGGCCCCCGCCGCGAGGCCAAAGACCATGCGCAGGCTGGCGGCGTCATCGCGCGCAATCGGCAGCATCCGCACCTCGGCGCCTGCGGCCTCGGCCAGCGCGGCGATCAGGAAGCTGTTCGAGCACAGGATCTGGTCGGGGCCGGGGGCCTCGCCGGGCATCACCAGCTCGTCGCCGGTGGCGATCACCGCGACCACCGGACGGCGCACCACCGGCACCTCGGCGATGTTCATGGCCGCCAGCAGCCCCAGATCGCGCGCGGCCAGCGGGCGGCGCGGGAAGACCATCGTCCCTTCCGCGAAGTCCTGCCCGCGCGGGCGGATATTGCTGCCTTTCCCGAGGGTTGCGGGCAGGATCAGGGTCTCGCCCTCGCGCGTCACATCCTCTTGCAGCACCACGACGCCGCCGGGCGCGGGGCAGGGCGCGCCGGTGAAGATGCGGATCGCCTGACCGGGGGCAAGGGCGCCCGCATGACCGTGGCCCGCCGCCGCCTCACCCACCACCTTGAGCCGCGCGCCGGGCGCGTGATCGGCCGCGGCCAGCCAATAGCCATCCATCGCCGAGGCATCGAACGGCGGCTGCGTCAGCCGCGCGGCGACGGGTTCCGCCAGCACCCGACCCGCAGCGGCGCGCAGCGCCACGGTCTCGGCGCCCAGCGGCGCAACCAGCGCCAGCACCTTTTCAAGCGCCTCGGAAACCGGGATCATCGCGCCCCTCCCTTGGATGAATTACGCCTCGTAACGGCCTGATTTGCCGCCCTCTTTCAGGGTCAGGCGGATGCCTTCGATACGCAGGCCCTTCTCGGCGGCCTTGAGCATGTCATAGATCGTCAATGCCGCGACACTGACCGCGGTCAGCGCCTCCATCTCGACCCCGGTCTGGCCTGCGGTCTTGACGGTCGCGGTGATCCGCACCCCGGGCAGGGCCGGATCGGGCACCAGATCAAGCGCCACCTTGGTGATCGGCAGCGGATGGCAAAGCGGGATCAGATCGGCGGTCTTCTTGGCGCCCATGATGCCCGCGATCCGCGCGATGCCAAGCACATCGCCCTTCTTCGCCGTGCCTGTGGTCACAAGCGCCAGCGTCTCGGGCGTCATCACCACCGCGCCCTCGGCCACCGCAAGACGGTCGGTCGCGGGTTTGGCCGACACATCGACCATATGCGCCTGACCCTGTGCGTCGAAATGGCTGAGAGTCATGCGACCTCCAGCAGGGCGCGGGTCGCCGCGGCCACATCCGCCTGCCGCATCAGGCTCTCGCCGATCAGGAAGCGGCGCGCGCCGACCGCGGCCATCGCGGCCATGTCGTCGCGGGTGAAGATGCCGCTTTCGCACACGAGATCGCGGCCTTCGGCGAGGATCGTGGGCGCAAGCTGGCGCGTCACATCAAGAGTGACCTCGAAGGTCTTGAGATTGCGGTTGTTTACGCCCATGAGCGGCGATTTCAGCACCCTCAAGGCGCGGTCCAGCTCCGCCCCGTCATGCACCTCGATCAGCACATCCATACCCCAGCCCATCGCCGCATCCTCGAGCTCGGCCGCCAGAGTATCCTCGACCGAGGCCATGATGATCAGGATGCAATCGGCGCCCCAGGCGCGGGCCTCGGCCACCTGATAGGTGTCATAGAGGAAATCCTTGCGCAAAGCGGGCAGGGCACAGGCTGCCCGCGCAGCGCTGAGAAACTCCGGCGCGCCCTGGAACGAGGGCGCATCGGTCAGCACCGACAGGCACGCCGCGCCGCCCGCCTCATAGGCGCGGGCCAGCGCGGGCGGGTCGAAATCTGCCCGGATCAACCCCTTGGAGGGCGAGGCCTTCTTGATTTCCGCAATCAATCCATAGCCTTGCGCGGATTTCGTCGTCAGCGCCGCCGCAAAGCCGCGGGTCGGGCCTTGCGCGCGGGCCTCGGCCTCGACCCCGGAAAGCGGGCGCGCGGCCTTGGCCGCCGCCACCTCTTCCAGCTTATAGGCCTTGATCTTGTCGAGAATGTTCATTTCGCCTCCGCCGCGATGCGGGTGGTGATTTCGGCCAAGGTGGTCAGCGCGGTCCGCGCGCGGCCGCTGTCGATGGCTTCGGCAGCCATGGCGGCGCCCTCGCGCAGATCGGTGGCCTTTTCGGCCACGACCAGCGCCGCCGCCGCATTCAAGAGCACCGCGTCGCGATAGGCGCCCGGTGCGCCGTCCATCAGCGCGCGCAGCGCCACGGCATTCTCGGCGGGCGTGCCGCCGACGATATCCTTGAACGGATGCACGGGCAGGCCCGCATCCTCGGGATGCACCTCAAGGCCGGTGATCTTGCCGTCCTTCAGCGCCGCGACCGCGGTCGGGCCGGTGATCGTGATCTCATCGGTGCCGTCCGAGCCATGCACGAGCCAGGCCGCCTCGCTGCCCAGCATCTGCAGCGTCTCGGCCATCGGCCAGATCAGATCGGGGGCGAAGGCGCCGGTCAGCTGGCGTTTGACGCCCGCGGGGTTCGTGAGCGGCCCGAGGATGTTGAAGATCGTCTTGCAGCCCAAGTCCGCGCGCACCGGACCCACATGACGCATCGCCGGGTGGTGGATCTGCGCCATCATGAAGCCGATATTGGCCTTCGCGAGGCCTTCTTCGGTGGCTCGCGGGCCCGCCATCACGTCGATGCCAAGCTCGCCCTGCACATCCGCCGTGCCCGAGCGCGAGCTGGCCGCGCGGTTGCCGTGCTTGGCCACCGGCACGCCCGCGCCCGCCACCACAAAGGCCGTCGCGGTCGAGATATTGAGCGTATGCATGCCGTCGCCGCCGGTTCCGACGATATCCATCGCGCCGTCGGGTGCGGTCACGGGCACGCATTTCGCGCGCATCGCCGCCGCCGCGGCCGCATATTCGGCGACCGACTCGCCGCGCGCGCGCATCGCCATCAGAAGGCCCGCAACCTGCACCGGCGTCGCCGTGCCCTCAAAAAGCTCGGTAAACGCGGCTTCGGCCTGCGCGCGCGAAAGCGGCCCTTCGGAGGCGGCGAAAATCAGGGGTTTCATCGTGTCGCTCATCGCGCGCTCCTTGTCGCTGGGGTCGGGGCGGGGGGCCCGTGGTCAGGCCGTGACCCTCACCCCGGCCTCGGTCAGGAAGTTGCGGATCATCTGGTGGCCATGTTCCGAGGCGATGGATTCGGGGTGGAACTGCACCCCCTCGATCAGCTTTTCGCGGTGGCGCAGGCCCATGATCATCCCGCCCTCGAGCCATGCGGTGACCTCAAGGCAGTCCGGCAGGCTCTCGCGTTCGACGATCAGCGAATGATAGCGGGTGGCCTGAAACGGGCTGGGCAGCCCGGCAAAGACGCCCGCGCCCGCGTGATGGATGGTGCCCATCTTGCCATGCACGATCTCGCCCGCGCGCACGACGCGGCCGCCAAAGGCCTCGCCGATGGTCTGATGGCCCAGACACACGCCCAGAAGCGGCACCCCCGCCTCGGCCGCGGCCAGGGTCAGCGGCAGGCAGATCCCCGCGGCGGCCGGATCGCAGGGCCCGGGGCTGAGCACGATCGCCTCGGCGCCCATGCCCATCGCCTGTTGCACGTCGAGCGCATCATTGCGCACCACCTTCACATCCGCGCCCAACTCGCCAAAATAGTGGACGAGGTTATAGGTAAAGCTGTCATAATTATCGATGAGCAGAAGCATGCGCGGTTTTCCGGTCTGGCCCGGATTCAGGGGTGAACCGGGAATGGGGTCGGGCTATAGATGCGCGCAGAGGCCGGGCAGGGTCAAGGCCTGCATCAGCGGTGGCACGGCAAACCGGCGCGGATCGGCGGCCGAAAACGAGATGAAACGGGGATGAGGGCAGAATGCGCGGGCTGATCGGGGGGATTGCGGCGGGG
Source organism: Sphingomonadales bacterium (assembly GCA_014763785.1). GTDB lineage: Bacteria > Pseudomonadota > Alphaproteobacteria > Rhodobacterales > Rhodobacteraceae > Rhodobacter. Next base: position 3,972 of record JACXUS010000253.1, read on the forward strand.
GCCGTGACGGCGGTTCTGGGATTTGCGGCCGTGTCGCTGCTGACGCCGTTGCCGGATCCGGCGGCGCCCGGGGCCGTGCCGGTCGGCGGCGCGCCGGGTCCGGGCGCGGCCCCGGGCGCCGCCGCAGGGGCCGCCCCGCCCGCCGCAGGCGCCGCCCCCGCGATTGCCGCGATCCCCGCGGGCAGCCAGTTCGACAGCGCGGGCTCGATCCGCGCGCCGGAGCTTGGCCAGCCGGCCAGCGCGCCGGTCGCCGCGGGCGCGGCGCCCCCGGTCAGCCTGCCCGCCAGCGCCGCTTCGGGCGCAGCC
>JACXUS010000002.1 GCA_014763785.1 Sphingomonadales bacterium
CTTCACATGGGTCTGAAGGGCTTCACCAACATCAAGTTGTTTGCCGCTGATCTGGTACCGCATGGCTTCTCCTTCACGTCAATGGTCCGCCACCGGCATGACATGCCGGGGTTGCGGACCGGTTAATCCGGCTAGGCGCGGATGGGGGGGCGCGACACGGCTGGCAATCGCCTCGGGGTGCCGGGAATCGACCGGAACGGCGGGGCAAAGGCGGGTCATGTGTTCACGCATTTGTCGTATTTGGGAACGGAACCCCGGCGCTGTCAACGGGTCACCGTTGCCGCAGCGCGGCATCCATGATCACCAGATCCGGAAGTTCTGCCCCAGATAGACCCGACGCACGTTTTCGTCGCGGATCACCTCTTCGGTGCCACCCGACATCAGCACGCGGCCATCGTGCAAAATATAGGCGCGATCGACGATCTCCAGCGTCTCGCGCACGTTGTGATCGGTGATCAGAACGCCGATGCCGCGTTCTTTCAGATGCGACACAAGGGCGCGGATTTCCCCCACGGCGATCGGATCGACGCCCGCGAAGGGTTCGTCGAGCAGCAGATATTTCGGATCGGCCGCCAGACAGCGCGCGATTTCCACCCGCCGCCGTTCGCCGCCCGACAGCGCGAGCGCCGGCGCCTGCGCCAGATGTTCGATCGAGAAATCGCCCAGCAATTCCTCGAGCCGCTCGCGACGGCGATGCGGGTCCGAGACGGCGATCTCCAGCACGGCGGCGATATTCTGTTCGACCGTCAGCCCGCGAAAGATCGAGGCCTCCTGCGGCAGATAGCCGATGCCGAGCTTGGCGCGGCGATACATCGGCAGGGCGGTCACATCGCGCCCCTCGATCGTGACCTGCCCCGCATCGGGCGTGATCAGCCCGGCGATATTGTAAAAGCAGGTGGTCTTGCCCGAGCCGTTCGGCCCCAGCAGGGCCACGACCTCGCCCCGCTCCAGATGCAGCGAGACATCGCGGATCACCGGGCGCTTGCGATAGCTCTTGCGCAGCCCCACCACCCGCAGCCCGTCATCACCCTGCGAGAGCTGCAATTCGGGCGGCGTCAGATCCTCGTTCAGCGCATCCATCAATTGCCCCCCGGCTGCAGGATCGTGCGCACACGGCCCTGCATCTGCCCGGTTCCGGTCTTGAGGTCCACGTCCAGCTGCGTGCCCGCCATCACGCTGCCGCCCTGAGTCAGCAGCACATTGCCGGTCATCACCATCTGCCCGGTGGTCACGTCATAAACGGCGGCATCGGATTGCGCCTGCTCGGTCGGCGAGACGAGGATCACATCGCCCGCCGCGCGCAGGAAATGGATCTTGGAGCGGTCCTCGCCCATATATTCGACGGTCAGCTCTGCGCTGCTCATCCGCATCTCGCCCTGCTTGGCGCGGACATTGCCGGAAAAGACGGCAAGCCCGGTTTCCTGATCGACGCTCAGCGTATCCGAGACGATCTCGACCGGCCCCCGTGTATCGGCGCGCAGACCCCCGAAGGCCACTTGTTGCGCCGCGGCGGGCAAGGCGGCCAGCATCAGGCCGAGGCAAAGAACAGACGATAGGGCACGCATCGAAAACCTCATTGCTGCGGCTGATATACCAGCTTGACGCCGCCGTTGAAAACCAGATCGTGATGGCCCCGGGCGTCGCGGGTCATTTCCATCGACCCCGCCTCGAGCGTGCCAAAAGGCGCCTCGCCCTGCACCGGCCCGGGCGAGACAAGACGGCTCTGATCGGTGGCCATCTCGACATAATCCGACAGCATCCGATAGCCCTGCGAGGTCTGCATCGCGACCTTCTCGCGCAGCTCCATCAGCGCCGCGCCCGGGTCGATCCGGCCGCTTTCCGCGCTCAGATCGGTGACGGTGCCCGAGGGCGCCTCGAGCTTGGCAACGATCCGCTCGGCCGTCGTGCCATTGCCGCCCGCGATATCGGGCTTGGCCACCTGCGCGCGCACGACCAGCGCCGCGCCGTCGCGCGTCATGCCGGAATATTCGGGCTTGGTCAGCCGCGGCTCGGCCGCCAGCGCATCGACATCGACCTCGGAATAAAGCCGGGCCTGCGTCGGATCGACCTTGTCGGAGAACAGAAAGAGCGTCGACAACAGCACCAGCGCCGCCAAGGGCAGCGTCACCCGCGCCAGCGCGATCAGGCGGGAATGGCGGTTGTCGGCGCGCATCAGGCGACCCCGGCGCGCAGCAGGTCGTGGATATGCAGGATGCCCACGGGGCGGCCGTCCTCGACGGCAAAGAGGCAGGTGATCTTGCGCTCGTTCATCAGGCCAAGCGCCGCCTCGGCCAGTGCAGCAGGCGCGATGGCGCGCGGATTGGCGGTCATCACCTCGGCGGCGGTATGCTCCAAGAGGCCAACCATATGCCGCCGCAGGTCGCCATCGGTGATGATCCCGGCCAACCGGCCCGCCGCATCGGTCACACCGACCACGCCGAAACCCTTCTGGCTGATCACCAGCAGCACCTCGGACATCGGCATGTCCTCGGGCACCAGCGGCATGTCGCGATGCATCAGATCGCCGACCTTCGAGAGCTTCGCGCCAAGCTTGCCGCCCGGGTGGAAGGTGCGGAAATGTTCCGGCGTGAACTGGCGATGCTCCATCAGCGCGACGGCCAGCGCATCGCCCAGCGCCAGGGTCATCGTGGTCGAGGTCGTGGGCACAACGCCGGTACCACAGGCCTCGGGCGCCTGCGGCAGCACCAGCGCCACATCCGATTGCCGCAACAGGGTAGAGTCGGGCCGCGAGGCCACCCCGATCAGCGGGATCGCAAAACGCCGCGTATGCGCGATCAGATCGGCCAGCTCGGGGGTCTCGCCCGAATTCGACAGCACCAGCGCCACATCCTCGCGCGTGACCATGCCCAGATCGCCATGGCTCGCCTCGGCGGGGTGGACGAATTGCGCGGGGGTGCCCGTGCTGGCCAGCGTCGCCGCGATCTTGCGCGCGATATGGCCCGATTTGCCCATCCCCGACACGATCACGCGGCCGCGCGCGGTCAAAATCGCCTCTACCGCGGCGGAAAACGCGCCATTCAGACTGTCCGACAACAGGGCAAGGCCCTGTGCCTCGATGCCGATCACGCGGCGCGCGGTCTCGAGATATTCAGTGGTGGAAGATGTCATTCGGCTCCTCCCAGCCCATCAGGTCGAGCCGCGCCCGCGTCGGCAGGAAATCGAAACAGGCCTGCGCCAGCTCGGTGCGGCCCTCGCGCGCCAGCCGCTCGGCCAGAGCCGATTTCAGCTGATGCAGATAGAGAACATCCGAGGCCGCATATTCGAGCTGCGCCTGCGTCAGCGTGGCCGCGCCCCAGTCCGAGGTCTGTTGCTGCTTCGAGATATCGACGCCAGCGAGTTCCTGCAGCAGATATTTCAGCCCGTGCCGGTCGGTGAAGGTGCGCACCATCTTGGACGCGATCTTGGTGCAGAAGACCGGCGCGGTCACGACGCCAAAGGCATTGTAAAGCGCCGCGATATCGAAGCGCGCGAAGTGAAACAGCTTCTCGGTGCCCGGATCGGCCAGCATCGCGCACAGCCGCGGCGCCGTGGTCTGCCCCTTGGCGATCTGCACCAGATGCGCATCGCCATCGCCCGAGGAAAGCTGCACGAGGCAAAGCCGGTCACGCCGCGGATCAAGCCCCATGGTTTCGGTGTCGATGGCCACGACCGGGCCAAGATCCAGCCCCTCGGGCAAGTCGTTCTGATGCAGGTGAATGGTCACGGAAATCGTCTCTCGCTGTTGTTGCGGCCATATAAGCGCGAAGACGGGGGAAAGCCAATGTCGCGTGGCGGCGATACAGCGGGTCGATTCGGCTGAATCCGCTGCTTGATGCCCAATAGAATGAACGATATACACTGTGCCGGGTTGCACAGTGAGCAGGCGCGCCCGCTCGTGTGCCCGCCGTAGCCGGGCTATGCGACGGCGCCCGTCGCATGGCGTGGTCTGCAACAGGATTGGCACACCCGCCGAAAAACGATAAATTACCGTGATTGGCCAGATGAAGAAAACGATCGAAGTCCTTGCTGCCGAACTGTCGAAATGGTCAAGCGTCACGACCCCCATTCAAAAGGGCGACTGGGTTCCGATCTTTCGGATGGATCAATCGAACCAGATTGCTTCTCTCGAACCGCTTTTCTTCGAATCCGGGGGCATCGAACAGGTCTCATTGAGCGGCGAACGCGCTCTGCCCTTGCTGCGCCAGCAGGTCGTTTCCACCGGCGGCCTGCGCAACAGCCTTTTCACGGAAGTCTTTCGCAAACACAGCAAGTTTGATCGAATTAAACTGAGTTTCGATGTCGAGGGCTCCTTTGCCTATGAAATCTCTCGCACAATGTTTGACGGCAGGACCAACCAGCTCGGCCGGGGAACAATCATTCCCCGCGCGGATGCGCCCGACAGCCGACGCACCGAAACGCCTGTCTCCCTGTCTATCGAGAACGACCTTGGGCGAAGCGCACGCCTGCATTGGAGCCTGAAGGCGCTCAGCGACGATGCTGTGATCCATGATGCTGTCTGGAACGCGGAGGCGCCGGGCGATAGCTCCGGTCGGATGATCGTTGTGCTGCGGACCTTCGGGCGCACTGAAGACATCAAATCACTGCTCCGCGCCTTCGAGAAGCAATGCAGTTTCAGCCCGGTATATGCACGGCTTCTGAAAAACATTTTCTTCTATGTTCTGGATACCTCCAGCGACCTCTCATCCAGCAGCTATCAAGAGTTTGCCGAATTCGCTCACGTCCACGCGCATGTGGTAAAGGGCGCCAACCTCGGTGGCGGCGGCAACATGAGTCAGGCTCTGCTGCAGCTTGATCAAGCGATCCATCTTGCGCAGATCGAGGTGAACGAGCTTCTTCTGCTTGACGATGACCTCACGGTGTCGCTCGAGAGTCTTTTGCGACATTGGGCGACCATCGTCTTCCGTTCTGATGCGACAATCTTCACCCTGCCCGTTCTGATGAAATCCGAACCTGCCCGAATGTGGGAAGACGGGGCAATCTGGGGACGGTTCCTGGATGACGACATTTCCCCGGACCGGACCGCGATCGCACCGCGCCTGCTGCGCCACAATCGTGATGTTCTCGATATAAATTTCGTCAATGAGATGGCGGCAGCTCATTACCCGGAATACTGCACGTTCATCTTCTTCAGCCTGCCCTATGCGCGGTTCACCGAACTGGGCTATCCCGCGGCCTTTTTCCTGCGTGGCGACGATATTGAATACAGCCTGCGACACCGCGCCAAGGGCGGGGCGATCCTGTCCAACGCGAACCTCTGCGCTTGGCATGAGCCGGCTCATTCGTATGGCCAAGAATATATGTCGATCGCCCACGGCATCATCATCAACATGCGATATGGTGCTACTGACCCGTCTTCGTTTGCGCGCTTCTTCCACCAACGGCTCGTGTCGCATGCGAGCATCTCTGATGCGGCTGGCCTGCGCCTCTACGCCAAGGTCTTGGCCGACCTGAACAGCAAAACGATGTTCCTGACGCATGAATTTGCCGCGCGCTATGTCAAGCGTCTGGGCGAATTCAAAGCGTTCGATGCCAATTTTGAATATGTCGCGCCCGAACTCAGGGGGGCTCTGCGCCACGCAGCAAAGTTGAACCGTACAACACTAGGGGAATACGGCTTTCTTTATCCTCCGATCGAAGGTCGACCGCGCTATACACGCGTCATTCTCGAAAACCCACATACCCAAAGCGCACGCGTCTACGATCCGCGCAATCCTTCGCTTATCGCCGAATGCGCCGCCGCGGCAGCGGAATTTGCGCCGGAGTTCAGCGCGTTCCTGACTGACTATGACACTCTCAGGGCCCATTACCTTGAGCGCTTCGCGGTTGTTTCCAAACCCGAATTTTGGCAGCGGGAACTGACGCACTATCCGGCTCCGGAAACCCTGTTCCATAAACCCGAGTAAGAGCGTCGATGCGAAACGTAAAACAAGACGATTTCACCCGGCGCTTGCTGCCCGGAGCGTCGCTGCCCGACGGAAGCGCCCTCGTGTCCGGCCTGCGATGCCAGCTTTGGTGCCGCGTTTCGGGTGACATCCGCTACCTTGACGGAAATCAGCATACCGGCACGGTCCAAACACTTGCCGAGGACCTCGCGCAGCAGCCACAGTTCACCGGTGTAAACTGGGTACTGGAAGCGCGGCCCGATGGGCTTTGGGCTTTGCTCAATCAGGGCGATCCGAATTTTGCGCTGATTGGCACCGGCACCGATGTCCGACTGGGACGCTTGAACCCTCAGACAACCCGGGACGCCACGGCCGAGTGGATTGTCTATGTCTCCGATCAGGGCAAGCTTCTACTGCGGCCTGTGCTCGGCGAATGGCTGATCGCAGAGGACAACACAGGTGGTGTCGCGCTCGGCCGGTGCTCCGCCGCCGATACGGCTAAAAGCCTGTGGACAGTCACGCCGCGGGCCTAGACACTCGCGCAAAACACAGCCAATCCGCGCCCTTAGATCTGGTCCCTGAAAGGCATAGTCGTGAAGATCTATATCTACACCATCCCAAAGGCCGGAACCTATCTCCTGGCAGAATTCCTCGAACGTCTGGGCTTCGAGAACAGCGGGTTTCATGTAGACCTCGAGAGCTATCTCGACACGAAGAAGCTGAGCCTTGAGATAAATGCGCAAACACCAGAAGCGGCCCGTGTCGATCAGTTCTTCGTCGGTACGCTGAAGGGCATGCCCGACAATAGCCTCGCATTCGGCCATCTGGCGGTGCCGCTGCTGGGGTGGGCCCCGCCCAGATTCAGCTTCGTTTGCAGCTATAGGCATCCGCGTAAAACCTTGGTTTCTGAATTCATCGACTTCAGATTCCGTCGTAAGGATGTCGAATGGCTTGGTTTCGATACCATCCCCGACGATGCTAAGGCTTTCGGCCAGTATCTGGTCCACCATGGACCGATCCACCTGAGAATCTTCTCTCAGTTCGTCGCCTGTTCGACCCTGTTCAACGATCCGTTCTTCCAGCGCTACAGCCCCGAACGGTCGATTTTCGTGAACTTCGATACCTTCCTGAAGGACCCATCCGAAGCCGTCCGCATCGCCGAACATTTCGGACGTGACGCCGCGATGGGCCTCGCCGCGCGCGATGACGCGCTGGCTGCAGAGACCAAGACAAAGGCCGTCGACCTCAAGATCGACCGAGACAGCCTCTGGACCGCCGAGAACGAGCGACTTTACGAGGAACTTGGCGTTTTCAATGCGGTCGATCGGGCGCGTAGCACCGGGTTGAATATCTAGCCCGGAGCAAATACCGGGGGCTCAAGGTCGGCAAAGAATGAAACTCATCCTGCATATCGGCACCCCGAAGACCGCATCGACCCTCTTGCAAAACAGCCTGGAGGCGAACCCCGACTGGTTGGCGCAGCACGGCGCGGCCTATGGTCGGGCCTGCTCACCCTATCCCAATCACCTGACCCTGTGCTTCGCGGTCAGTCCAGAAATCTCCGGTCTCGCTCTGTCTTTGGGGATCGACAGCGAGGCCGCGAAGATCGAGCTGCGTCGCCAGATCTCGGCAGAGATTGCTGCCCATCTGGCCGAGCTGCCGGCGCAGGTCGATCGCTACATCCTTTCGAGCGAAAACCTGACCGGCAATCTGTTTGATGCCGAAGGGATTGCACGGCTGCGCGATATGCTGGCTCCGCTGTTCGACGAAATCGAGATCGTCGTTTATGTGCGTCGGCAGGATGACGCCATTCTGTCGATGTATGCCGAACACATGCGGCAAGGGTTCTCCAACGCGCCCTTCGACGCATTTGTCGACCAGTGCTGCGGTGCCGGAAGTCCGGTGCTTTATCTCTATTATCGCCGCGAACTGCTGAAGTGGATCGAGGTCTGGGGCCGCGGGGCGCTGACCGTCCGCCTGTTCGAAGGCCCGGCTTTAACGGGCGGTGATATTTTGAGTGACTTCCTGAGCGTCGCGCTCGGACGGTCCGATCTCGACCTGAGCAATTTCGTTCGCTCCAATGTCGACAATCGGGCCCGGTCGGCCCCCGTGCTCGAGACACTGCGGCGATTGCAACCTGCGATCCCGTTTCTTGCGCAGGGGCGACCCAACGAACTCCGGGCGCGCCTGACGCCCTATGTTTACGAACTGCCGACCGAGCCGCGCCCGGTGATGGCACGTGATCAGGCGCGAGCGATCATGCACCATTTCCGCATCGCCAATGGCTGGCTGCACGAGACTTTCTTTCCGGATCTGCCAGCTCCGCTGTTTCCGGAGCGCCCGGATCGGCCGGAGCGCGGAAATCTCGGTGTCCTGAGCGATGACGACTATGCCGAGATCGTCTCGCGCCTGCTCCTGCAGGCCCTGCGCTGATCGGCCCGACCCCCTGTGAGTTGTCATCACGGGGGGGGGCGTGCAATAAACGCTCAAAAGTATCCGAGACGAGGGTGATATGAAGGTTCTCATGGTGGGCGCGGGGCTGTCGTGCGCGGTGATCGGGCGCAAGTTGGCCGAAGCGGGGATGGCGGTCACGATCATCGACAGCCGCAGCCATATCGGCGGCAACTGTTATACCGAGCGTGATGCGGATACCGGTGTGATGGTCCATATCTATGGCCCGCACATCTTCCATACCGACGACGAAGAGGTCTGGAATTACGTCAACGCCTTCACCACCTTCAAACCCTATCAGAACCGGGTGAAGACCACCAGTCAGGGGCAGGTTTTCTCGCTGCCGATCAACCTGCATACGATCAACCAATATTACCGCAAGACGATGAACCCGACCGAGGCCCGCGCCTTTATCGAGGAGATCGCCGACAAGACCATCGAGGATCCGCAGACCTTCGAAGACCAAGCGCTGCGCTTCGTCGGGCGCGATTTCTATGAGGCCTTTTTCAAGGGCTATACCGAGAAGCAATGGGGCTGCTCGCCGCGCGATCTGCCGGCCTCGATCCTCAAGCGGCTGCCGGTGCGGTTCAACTATGACGACAACTATTTCTTCCACAAGTTTCAGGGCATGCCCGAAGAGGGCTACACGCCGATGATCGAGGCGATCCTCGATCACCCGGGGATCGAGGTGAAGCTCGAGACCACCTATGAGCCGCAGATGGCCGAAGGCTACGACCATATCTTCTATTCCGGTCCACTCGACGGATTCTTCGATTTCCGTCTCGGGCGTCTGGGCTATCGCACGCTCGATTTCGAGCGTTTCGCCGATCAGGGCGATTATCAGGGCTGCGCGGTGATGAACTACGGCGATCGCGATGTGCCCTATACCCGGATCACCGAACACAAGCATTTCGCGCCCTGGGAAAGCCATGAAGGCACGGTCTGCTATCGCGAATTCTCGCGTTCCTGCGAGCCCGATGATATTCCTTATTACCCGATCCGTCAGGTCGAGGAGAAGGCGCTCCTTGGGGAATACGTCGCGCTGGCCGAGGCCACCGGGGGCGTGACCTTCGTCGGCCGCCTCGGCACATATCGCTATCTCGACATGGATGTGACAATCCGCGAAGCCCTCGATACGGCGCAAGCGTTCCTCAGCGCCGCCGAGACCGGCGCGGAAATGCCAGCCTTCGTCAAATCCCCGCTCTGAACGGTGCCCGGCGGCCCCATGACACCCCCGGGGGCCGTCCTTTTGCCTTTCATTCGACCGATAAAGACTTCCAGCTTCCTCCGCCTGATTCAGCCTCGGGCAGGATTTCGGTCCAAGGTCTTGTCTGTTGGAATGGCCGGGGTCTGCGATACCCGGGCTCTCGGTGTCTGGCGTCTCCGGACAGTTTCGAATTTCATAAAACAGGCATTAACGTTTGCGATTGGCGGAGGTCTTTGCTAATCTCCGGCCACCACGGCTCTTTGAGCTATCTTTAGGACGGCGCTTGTGTCGTCACGCGGCCGCATTTGCCTTTTTTGGGGGGCTACATGCTTATTCGTTTCCTGGGTCCGGAGGACCTTCTCGATTTCGCGTTCTTCGACAACCTCTCCGGCGATTTGTCGATCGACGTGGTGAGTGCGACGTCGACACAAGTCGTCGTCTCCAACCCGTCGACAGGCGCGGTCACGACCTTTTACGGCAGCGGATTTCCGAGCGCGGTCGAACTCGAGAACGACATCTTCTATGGCACACTGACCGGTTGGACCACCACAGCGACCGAGGACGGCGAGACCCGAACCATCGCTGAGGTCAGTGACCTTTCCTGGGATGTGGCCGATTTCGTCGGCGCGCTTGATGCGATGTCGATGGACGACGACACGGCGCTTACAACGCTGCTCAACCTTCAACCCCTGACCTTCGACGCGAGCGAGGCTTTTGGTCCGATCTATGATTTCAATCTGATGGGCCTGATGCAGAACGCCCAGATCATCACGTCAGCCGATTTCGGCGATTATATCGGCGGCGGAGAGGGCGATGACACGATCAACGCCGGCGGCGCGCCAATCGACGAATTTGACGTGATCTTCGTGTCGAACGGCAGCGACCGGATCATCTTATCGGACACCCAACCTGACTCAGGCGGCACCGATCTCGTTTATGGATTTTACGACGAATACGGCGCGGAAGCGACCGGTGTCGGTGCGATCTCCGTGACGATCGACGGCGTGGCAAATACTGGCTCGGTGGTCAAGGCGACCGGTACCGACACGCTCATAGATGTTCAAATGGCTCTGGACGACTCGACCAAGGGGCTTGGTATCTTCGGGACGACCAGCGACGACAGCTTCACTATCAATGGCGGCGCCAGTTCGTGGATCGAGGTCGCAGGCAATGATGGCGCCGACGCCTATGACCTCGTAGTAGCGGGCGGCCTCCGGGTAAGCTTTCACGGAATCTGGGGCAGCTATGGACCGTCTCAGGGCGTATCGGCCGACCTGTTGGCAGGCGTGATCTATAATGACGGCTATGGTAACCAGGAGACAATTTCGATCACCGACGAAGGTGGCCGGCTCGAGATCGCGGCGACCGATTTCGCCGATACCATCGTCGGCTCTGCCGCCAACGACAGTTTCATCACCCGCGCCGGCAATGACACGATCGACGGCGGAGCGGGCTTCGACCGGCTGCGCTACGATCGCAGCCAGATGACCTCCGGGATCGACGCCGACCTGCTGGCCGGAGAGGTCACGGGCGCATGGAGCTTGGAGGCCTTCACCCATACGGTCTCGAATATCGAAGAGATCCGCGGAACCCTGTTGGGGGATATCATGACCGCGCAGGGGACCGCGGTCTCCGTGCGGTTCCGGGGTTATTTCGGGGATGATACGCTGTCCGGCGGCGGTGGCGCGGATACCCTGGAAGGTGGCTACGGCGCTGACCTGCTCAACGGCAACTATGGAAATGACCTCATCTATGGCGAGGATGAGGATGACACGATCTCCGGCGGCGAGGGCGCGGATACTGTGGATGGTGGCAGTGGCGCCGACCTCGTTTACCTCAACCAGGGCAACGACCTCTTCCTCGACAACAGCGACATATTCAGCGACACGGTCTATGGCGGCTATGGCAACGACACGATCGAGGGCGGAAACGGAAGTGACGAGTTCCATGGAGACTGGGACAATGATGTCATCAACGGACGTCTGGGCAATGACCTGATCTATGGCGGTGACGGCTTCGACACGATCTATGGCGGCGACGGCCACGACACGGTCTTCGGCGGCAACGGGCGTGACGTTGTCTATCTGGGCAATGGCAACGATGTCTTCAACGACAACGGTCAGGGCGGCGATCTGGGCCGCGATCTGGTCTACAGCGGCGATGGCAATGACACGATCGAGGGTGGCAACGGCAACGACACCTTCTATGGCGACGCCGGAAACGATGTGATTCAGGGCCGCCTCGGCGACGATGTGATCTATGGCGGCACCGGTTACGACACGATCTATGGCGGCGACGGCAACGATACGGTTACCGGCGGCGACGGGCGCGACCTGACCTATCTGGGCAATGGCAACGACGTCTTCAACGACAACAGCCAGGGCGGCGAAAATGGCCGCGACACGGTCTTTGGCGGCAATGGCAACGACACGATCGAGGGCGGAAACGGCGACGACACCTTCTATGGCGAGGCGGGAAACGATGTGATCCGCGCGCGGCTCGGCAATGACGCGGTTTTCGGCGGCGACGGTTTCGATTTCATCGACGCGGGCGACGGCAACGATACGGTCTATGGCGGCAACGGGCGCGACACAGTGCTGCTTGGCGCGGGCAATGACCGCTTCGTCGACACCGCTCAGGCCGGCGAGCTCGGGCAGGACACGATCACCGGCGGCGCCGGGGCGGACACCTTCGTGTTCGCCGCGACCATCTCCGCCGACGTAATCACCGATTTCGAGATCGGCACCGACGAGCTGCAGCTGGCGAGCACGCTGGTCGGCGGGTTCGGCGTGTCGGTGGTTTCGACCTATGCCGAGGTCGTTGACGAGGGCGTGATGCTCGATTTCGGGGCAGGAAACTCGATTCTGCTCGAAGGTCTCACCTCCACCGCAGGGCTCGAAAACGACATCTTCATCTATTGAGTCGAGACCGGATTTCGGCCTTTCCACCCGCGTGTGCCGCACGCGGGTGGATTTCTGTTGAGCGAGCAAGTATCAGCTCCGTGCAGGGAGCCCAATCAGGGTGCCGAGCCGCGAGTCAGTCATGCCTATACCCCCTCACAACCAGGGACGTCTGGTCGCGATCGTCGTCACCTACAACCGCCTGCATCAGCTCAAAGTCACAGTCGACCGGCTGCTCGCCTCGCCTGAATCCGAGCTCGCGCAACTGATCGTGGTCGACAACGCCAGCACCGACGGCACGGCCGACTGGCTCGCCACCTGTACCGATCCCCGCCTGATCTCCCTAAGAGCCGAGCGCAACGAGGGCGGGGCCGGCGGCTTCGTGCGCGGCATGACCGCGGCGATGGCCGCGAGCGCCCCTGACTGGCTCGTGCTCATGGATGACGACGGCCGCCCCGAAGCCGGAACGCTCGCCCGGTTTCACGGACTCGATCTGAGCGGCTGGGATGCACTGGCCGCGGCGGTCTTTCTGCCGGACGGAGCGATCTGCGACATGAACCGCCCCTCGCGCAATCCTTTCGCGCGTCCCGCGGTTTTCCTGCGCACCCTGTTACGACTCGGCGGACGCGAGGGGTTCCATCTGAGCCGCGCGGATTACTCACAGAGCACGCCACGACCTATCGACATCACCTCTTTCGTAGGTTTCTTCCTGCGGGCTGATCTCGTGCGACGCTTTGGCTACCCCGATCCGCGGCTCTTCGTCTATGCCGAGGACGGACTCTACACGCTCGGGCTGAGCAAGGCAGGGGCGCGGATCGCCTTTCATCCGGCACTCCGCTTCGAGCACGATCTGAGCACATTCTCGGGCGCAGCCGGCGGCTTCAATCCGCTCTGGAAGGTCTATTATTACCATCGCAATCTTCTGCTGCTCTATCGGGCCGCCGCCGGTCCGCTTCTATGGCCGCTGTTGGTGATGCTCGTTGCGAAATGGGCCCTCAAGGCGCGCTGGCACCCTGGCGAGCGCGCGTGCTATCTCTGCTTGCTCTGGCACGCTATCCGCGACGGTCTCGGTCGCCGCCTTACGCTTAGCCATGACGAGGTGCTCGCGCTCTGCTGCAAGGACTGAGCGGCCCGATCAAGCGGCATCCTTCTTGTCGAGATCGAGCATTCGCGCCCAGAATTGATCACTAGTCATTTCCGGATAGGCCTTCTGCCAGCGCGCCTTGAGCCCGTCATAGGTCCTCAAGAAAACCCAACTCAGCCGGGCGAGTTTCCAGCTCTCGCGCAGCGCCGAGCGCCCGGACTGAGTCACGGTATAGGCCTTGCGCTTGTCCGGATCGAAATAGGTGATCTGCGCCGCACCCCAGCTTTCGCGCACGTTCCAGCGCTGCTCCGGGGGCAGTGTCAGCCGGTTTCCGAAGGTTCTGAACCCCGGCAGCAGGCACCCGTTCAACGTCAGCTTGAACAGCAACCGCGTCCAGCGATGGTGCGGATTGAAGCGACGACGCTCCGCGGGCGGCTCGGCACAATCCGTCCAGGCCTCGCGTTTGCGCAGCTTGCCGATCTCGGCACGTCGTGCCGCAACATCGGCATTCTTGGCGAAATACTCGGGCCCCTCGATCACATCAGCAAAGGCCATATTCAGTGCAGCCATCGTTTCGTAATGGCTTGTTACGAACGTCCGTGCCCAGAACCAGATCGCGATCCGCAGCGTGGCGACTCGGCCGATATCCATCGCGGGCAGCGCAAGGTGATGAACCAAATGACTGCGCAGGTCGAGATACCAGGTCAGAGGGCTATCCTTTTCGGTGAAGCTCTCTTGGAACGACACCACGCCAGGCAGGGTCACAATGTTGAAGTCATGAACCAAACTGAAGCTGACGTCGTCGCCGCGCACAAAAAACGGGAAGGGCAGATGTTTCACCTCGGCAAGCGGGAAGGCGAAATACCACCAGCCACCGTAGAAATTCTCAGGTTGACGCGGGGTCGAGGCATATTCGACCGCGAAGACCTGCGCCGGGTTACGAAGATCGGTGCCACCATGCAGGGGTCGGCACGCCCCGTCAAAGAGCGCACCATTCTCCCAAAAGGCCCAAGCGTGGCGGGTCGAGATCATCGCCCCGGCGATCGCGGTCGCAGGGTCGGTGGCATAAGCCAAGAACATCCAGGTCCGTTCGACCGCGTCAAACGGGGTCGAGGCGTCGTCGTCCATAAAGAGGCAATAGCTGGCCCCCATCTCTCGCGCCGCGATCAAACCGCGGGAAAACCCGCCCGCGCCACCGTAATTCTCGTTGTCGATCACGGTGACCTTCTCGGTATCGGCAAGGCCAGAGCTGCGCCCGTTGTCGACCACGATCATGCGCAGGTGCTCCCCAAGTCGCGAGCGCGCAGCGAATTCCTCGAACCGCGCCACGGTGCGGCGCACCGCCTCCTCGCGGCGGAAGGTGGTTACCGAGAGCGCCAGCTCGGGTGTGCGCCTTGGCGCTTCGAGCGTATCCCAGGCCGCCCAGGTCAGGCGCCCCTCGCTAAGGGTCCGAAACTCGAAGAAGACGATCCCCAGATCGGCGTCATGATCCGCGATCGGCAGTCTGAGGCGTTGCACCTGCGCGGGGTCGAGCTCGAGCACCTCGTTGACGAGGCGTACCCACGAGCGGCGCGGGAACGCCAGGAAGACCGTGACCTCGATCCGCCCCTCTCCACGCAACTGCAAACCGAGCTCGCCAAGGCCGCAATGGCTGCGCCATTTGCCGAGGTTAAAGAGGTTGAAGTAGGTGTCGAACTGGATATGCGCACCGGCGTCGAAATCGACCGCCCCCGCCGCCTGCGACAGGCCCGCAATCCCGTGCAGCCGAACGAAGAGATCGCGTTCCGAGCAAATCGCAGGATCCGGCCAGACAAAGGGTTGCAGGAGCGTCGTTTCGGTGGGTTGCAATGCAGAGGCCTGCCCACTGCCGGCGAGGCTGCGCGAAATCGTCTTGGAAGCGGTCTTCGCTGGCATGGCAGTGCGGTCCTTCATGTGCGGTAGGACGTTCGGGGGACGGCGGAGCAGCTGATCGGAAACCGCAGGAAAGCGAACGCCGGGGCAGCGCGCGGCGCGGCGCAGAACGGATTTTTCGAGCTGATTTGCTTCACCGAACGAACAGGTTTATCTTGTCTATCTTCACAATGTTATCCTCCAACGATTCTGCCTGGTCCAGCCCAAAGACCCCGAGCCTTTGCCGTATTACAACCGCCCAGAGGGATCACAGATCGCAGTAAGCAACCGGGCGGAAATCTCGGCGAACTGGTCGATGTCGAGCAGACCCATATTGCCGACATCGGGATGGTCGGGCCGCGGCGCGAAAAGCGGTCCCGCGCGTCCCGGGAAGAAGGTGTCTTTCACCCAGAGGTTCGAGGCCTCGAAATAGGCCATGATCTTGCCCGCGCGCTCGGCCGCCATGACCGGCCGCGGCTCGGTCGGCAGCGTGTTGATGAAGGGCAGAAGCATCTCACGCACCGGATTGGGCCGGTCACCCTTCATGAAGGGGATCGACGGCTGGAGCCTGCGTAATGCCTCGAGCACCGGCGCGGAAAGACCCCGGTTGTCGGCGGGAGAGGCCTGAAAATCGCTCATGTCGAAATCTGTCCGCCCCAGAACCACCGACATGAAATCGGTCAGGATCTGGCCGCCGATGAACTCCTTGCGGTCGAAGACCCGCACGGTAATCGTCTCGCGGCCCCAGACCTTGATCCACTTCTCCAGCTCGCGCCGATAGAAGATATAGGGCACTGGTGATTTCTCACTGAGACAGTTTTCCATGAAGCGCGAGAAGGGCGCCTCGCTGAACCCACGCCGCATGAATTCCCCATACATGGACAGGATCGCGTCGTCCTGACGACGGATGTAAACCACGATCTCGACCGTGTCGAAGAGTGGCGCGAGCATCTCCCGGAGCTGTTCTACCCCCTCGGGGCTGCGCAGATTACCGGTCAGGTTCTCGGTCGAATAGATCATCGTGTGGATATGCGCGGGCTGCGCATCGCGACAGGAGCGGATCTCGGCGATCAGCCGGGTGCGGAAATCCGCGAGCTCATCGAGCGTGTGAATACCATAGGCCCGCGTCAGATCATGGATCGCGATCGCCGCGGCGAAGAACAGCGTGATGTGATTTGCATCGGGTGCGAGGGCGCGCCCATAAGCCAGACCGTGCCGCGAAAGCCAGTCAGGGTTCCCCTCGCAACTGTTCTGAAGCAGGGTCGACGCCGTTTTGGGCGTTCCGATATGAAGAACGAGTTTCACCGCGTCACCGTCTGATTGCTCTGCATAGTTCCCGTGCCCTCGGGGGCACACCGGTCTCTCCCGCGGTATGGCAGCTAAGGAGGCCCGGATGCAAGGGCGGCATCCCTCTGCTCAGAACTTGCCATTCTCAAGCGAACGCATCAGTTCGATAGCCCGGGGAGAATCCGGAAGCTTCTCGAGCACGGCGGGCAACAGCCGCATATTGATCTTTGGCAGGAGATCGCGCGTGGCAAGCGCAAAGGTGCGCATCGAGTCGTATTTGCCGCGCCCACTCTGCGCCAAAAACAGCGCAAGATGCAGACTGATAGTCTGGACGGCGCGTTCGCTCAAATGCGTATTCTCGCGCGAGAGAAGCCACTGATAGTAGCCCAGATAGCCGCGACGCCGCCTCGCGAGAGCACTAAAGGTGCCCGCGTCCGGCCCCGGTCCATCGATGACGCTATCGATGAACCATCTGAGCATATCCATGTTCTTCATATGCTCGGCAACGCGGTGACCGACCCCGGGAATCCGAAAGAGCTGCGCCGCAGCACTTTCCGCCTGAAACCGCCGGACATGTTCCGCATCCAGATCGAACAGGGGATCGGCGACAATGTAGACCGTTTGGATCGACGCGGCGGCTCGGGCTGCATCAAAAGCCCCAGTCGTCCAGTCCTGCCGCGCCCCTTGGTCATAGCGGGTCTCGAAGGGTGCAAGCCGCCGGTTAAAGGTTGAGATCGGATTGAACAGAATACAGGTGTCACACCCGAATTCAGCAGAAAACGCGCCGGCCGCATATCCGCCCATAGAGCCGCCATAACCGATCCTGCGCGAGAAGTTCCGCGGAGCGACCTCTCGCCTGGCAGCCTCGAGCACCTCCAGAAACGCGGGCCTACGATACCAAGCGTACGGGTCGCTCTCCATCAAGCCGATCACATTCAGTCCCCGCCTGGCGCAGAAATCGAAGGCCCAGGCACGGCGATCGTCGAGCGGCCCGGCAGTCACCATGCTGTCGAACACGACAAAAAGGGGCCCCTCGTTCTGGACCAGAATATCAGCCGCGTAATGCCTGTTTCTGATCCTTTTGATATCCTTGATGAAATCTGTCATGCGTCCTGCGTATATCAATGCGTAGAACTATCGCTCATCAAAGGGGATCACGGCCCGCCGAGCAACGCCTGATGATAGGCGATAGCTTCCTCCAGATCGGGGAAGTAGGTGATCTTGCCATCCTCGAGGACCATGCCCTCGTCACAGAAATCCCGGATCTCTGGCATGTTGTGACTGACCACGATGGCACTCGAGGATTTCATCCGCTCGGAAAAGACGGCCCGGCTCTTGCGGCGGAATTGCTGATCGCCGACGGCGGTCACCTCGTCAACGAGATAGGTGTCGAAATGGATCCCCATTGAGGTGCCGAAGGCCAGCCGCGAGCGCATCCCCGAAGAGTATGTGCGCACCATCTCGTGGAAATGCTTGCCGATATCGGCGAAATCTTCAACGAAGGCGACGAGTTCGTCTGTATCGACGCCATAGATGCGCGCGACGAATCGCACGTTCTGCGCCCCGGTCAGCTCGGGGTGAAACGAACCGCCGAACCCGACCGGCCAGGAAATCGTGCCGTCCGAGATCACCCGGCCCGAATCCGGCCGCATCGTGCCGGCGATCAGCTTGAGCAGGGTGGATTTGCCCGCGCCATTGCGCCCCAGCAGCGCGAGCGAGCGTCCCTGAGGCAGTGCCAGCGTCAGCCGGTCGATAACGGTCTTGCGCGCGCCCTGCAGCCAGAAGCTCTTGCTCAGATTATCGAGGGCGAGCACGGCGCGGCCTCAGCGACGATCGCGAATGCTGTAATAGACCAGCGCCATGATTCCCCAAGCGAGCGTCAGGAACAGCAAGCTCAGCCCGAAGATCGTCCAGCGGCGAGGGTACTCAGCCTCTTGTGCAAGGGTCGGCTCCACGAAGGTCGCCAGATATCGGCTCTGCCGTTCGGCGCTCGCCCTTGCGCTGTCAAGCGCGACGAGGGCGGCGCGATAGGTCTGCTCCGCGAATTCGCGATCAACCGTCAGGCTCTCGAATTCGGTCATGAGCCGCGGGTAATCCTCGGTGCCTTCGGAGCGCGTCCCGTCGTTGAGAGTGAAGTTCTCACGCTCCCGAAGGATCCGCTCGCGGATCACCCGAATGCGCTGATCGGCCTGTAACATCCGCGGATCGTCAGGGCGCGTGGTGTCGCGTAGCATGTCGGAATCGATCAGCGCCTCTGCAAGCTGCTGTTGAAGGTTGTTGAGAACCCCCATTCGCCCCTGGATATCCGCCTCGGGATCGACGATCTGCGTGCGGGTACGGAAATCCGCCAGCGCCTCGCGCGCGATTTTCAGCCGTTTCACAGACTCTTCGAGATCGGCCTCAGCATAGCGCGTCGCATCCGATTGCGCCGCATCGGACAGCGCGTTGATCATCGTCTGGCTTTCGGCGACGATCGCACTGGCCAGTCGGCGCGCGAAATCTGCGTCATAGGCCAGAACCCTCAGCTCCATCAGACCGGTCTGCTGGTCGTAAGAAATTCTAACGATCCGGGACCAATAATCGACAAGATCCTCGATAGAGGCGTCGGGATCGAGGCCGAAGATCTTGTCGGTGGACCAGTTCTGCGCGTAATGCGCGCGCAGGTTCATGTCGGCGTCGATCCGTTCGACGATTTGCTGACTCTGGATGAACTCGTAGAGAATATCGCTGTCGGACGATCCGCTTATCCCCGCGAACTGGGCCAAACCGCCCATGAAATCCGACGCGGAGGCGCCCTCTTCCTTGCGCACCGAGAAGGCTGTCGTCGATGCGTATTGATCCTCGGCGAAGACCCCGAGATAGATCGTTTCGAGCAGCAGCGGCACCAGAACCACGAGCATGAAGCTAAGAAGCAGCCCCCTGTGACGCGGTTTCCGGCTGGCCTTGGCCGCCGCCGGCAGGACATTGATCACCGTGGGTCCCGGCCCCGGCGGCCTGCGCCCGGCGGGGGCTCCGGGTGCCGCAGGCTTCGGAGGAATGGGCCCCGGCGTGGGCGCAATCTTTGGATCGTTCACGGCTTCAATCCTGCCCAGATCGAGTTGCATTCGACAGGCTTCCTCTCTAACCAAGATGGATGCGGATTTCTAGGAGGCAGTGCAGCGGAAATGTCGCGCATCACCGGATCTCCGGGCGGACGTCCCTTGGCGCACAGATCTCTGGCGCAACGCACCGCTCAAAGCCTGCGCGCCGTCGGGGCTCTTGTCCTGCGCGAGATGTCGACGCGCTATGGCAGTTCCCCCGGTGGATACGTCTGGGCCCTGCTCGAACCGATCGGGGCGATCCTGGTGCTCGCGCTCGGATTCTCTTTGATTGTCAACGCGCCCGCGCTCGGCAACAGCTTCATCCTGTTTTATGCCACGGGCTTTCTGCCCTTCAATCTCTATCAACAGGTTTCGCTGACCGTGGCCCGCGCGATCGTCTTTTCTCGTCCATTGCTGTTCTATCCGACCGTGACCTGGTTCGACTCGGTGATAGCCCGTTTTGTTCTGAGCACGCTGACCGGGGTGATGGTCTCCTTTCTGGTCGCGGCGATGGTCGTCTTGGCGACCCAGGCGCATCCCGTGATCGAGGTCTGGCCGATCGTGCTCGGCATGACTCTGGCGGCCGTGCTCGGGCTCGGGATCGGACTTTTGAATTGTGCCTTGATGGGGCTCTTTCCAGTCTGGGATGTGGTCTGGTCGGTCATCACGCGGCCGCTTTTCATCGCCTCCGGGATTCTCTTCATCCTTGAGGACCTGCCGCATGCGATCCAGAGGATTCTCTGGTTCAATCCGTTGATTCATGTGATCGGCATCCTTCGCTCGGGCTTCTACCCGCTCTACGAGGCGAGCTATGCTTCGGTCACTTTCGTGTTGCTCTGCGCCATGATCCCCGCTGCTCTCGGAATCCTTCTTCTCGACCGGTATCACCGCGACATTCTTGAGAAAACCTGACCCGGGAAAGGATCGGTCCCGCGCGCTCAATAGACGAGGATATCCGCGGCGAGGCCCGCGGCGCTGGTGACATTCTCAAGCAGGATCGAATTGCCGCCCCCGAAATCGAGCAGCAGATCGCCGTCCAGCACAGAGCCATAGGCGGACACCACCTGCGCCGCGCTCAGATCGCCGACCAGTGCGCGTGACAGGTGCAGGGCATCCACCCCGAGCGTGAAATCAGTGATCACATCGGCCGAACCCAGCGCACCGAAGACGAAGACATCCGCACCCTCGCCGCCGGTGATCGTATCCTGACCAAGCTCGCCAGCCTGAGCGGTATCAATGAAACGATCGTTGCCCGCGCCGAGCAGGACCCGGTCGCGCCCATTGCCACCGAAGACAGTATCGTTCCCTTCGCCTGCATCTATGAAATCGAAACCGTCGCCACCATAGATCTGATCATTACCGAGCCGCGCGCGGATCACATCGTTTCCCGCCTCACCGTAGAAGACGTCATCGCCGTTGCCGCCCTCGATCGTATCTTCGCCATTGCCACCGAAGACGGTGTCTCGCCCCTCTGGCCCGCCCTGGCTATTGTCGTTGAACAGGTCATTGCCATTGCCAAGATAGACCAAATCGCGGCCGTCGTCGGCAAAGACCGTATCGTTGCCGTCACCCGCATAGATCGCATCGGCGCCCGTGCCGCCGGTGATCAGATCGTTGCCAAGCCGGCCGAAGATCACATCGTTTCCCGCCTCGCCGTGGAAGACGTCATCGCCGTTGCCACCCTCGATCCTATCGGAGCCGTCACCCCCATAGACGGTGTCGCGACCAAAATCGCCGCCCTGACCATTGTCGTTGAACAGGTCGTTTCCGGCGCCGAGATAGATCAGATCGCGTCCGTTGCCACCATAGACCGTATCGTTGTCCGCCCCGGCGTAGATCGTGTCGAACCCGTCCCCGCCATAGAGCTTGTCCGATCCGTCGCCGCCGTCGATCACGTCGTTCCCAAGCCGGCCGTTGATGACGTCATTGCCCGACTCCCCCCAAAAGGCGTCATCGCCGTTGCCGCCTTCGATCGTGTCGTTGCCAGAGCCCCCGTAAACGGTGTCGCGGCCATAGTCGCCGCCCTGCGCGTTGTCGTTGAAGAGATCGTCGCCGAGCCCGAGAAATACCAGATCCCGGCCATTACCGCCAAAAACGGTGTCGTTACCCGCTTCACCATAGATCGTGTCGAACCCGTCCCCGCCATAGAGCGCATCCGCGCCGTCACCGCCATCGAGCAGGTCGTTGCCACCGAGACCGAAGAGCTGATCGCGGCCGCCGCGGCCGCTGAGCTGGTTATCCGCGCCACTGCCGATAATCGTGTCGTCATATAGGCTCGTGCCCAGAACATGCAGCGTGTCGCTCAAACTGCGCGTGAAGCTTTCGCCATAGCAGGAGCCGGTAATCTCTTGCAGGCTCAGATCGACCGAGACCCCGCCGTCGAGGCCCTCGATCGCCAGGTCGATCCGCCCTTGGAAGTCGGTCTTGAGCTGGGCGTCAATGCTCGGCGGGTTGAGCACGATGTGCCAGGCATTGCTGACCTGATCGAACCGGAGCGCCCCCGGGTCGAGCGCGCCGCCGGTATCGGAGTAGACCCGCAGATCCTCGGTATCGTAGACAATCCGCATCCCGTAGCTCGTCGCCGTCACCGACAGAAACGCCATCGAATAGATGGTACCCCATTCCGACAGATCGAGGCGATCCTGAGCGATATTGAAGTCGCGGATCACGTCGATCTTGCCATCCTTGGCCAAGACGAACGTATCTGAGCCTGCCCCCCCATAAAGCGTGTCGGAGCCGCCGCCGTCATAGAGGATATCGTCGCCCGCATAACCATAGAGCTCGTCATTGCCCGCGCCGCCCCATAGCAGATCAACGCGCGCATCGCCCGCCAGCATCCCGCCGGACGCGCTCGCCATGCGGATTGGCACCTGATCTCCGGGATCGTAGCGCAGGTGGGTCAGGCCGACCTCGCTCGAACTGGTGGCGAAAATGTCGAGCACGCCGTCGGCCCCGGTCGCGGCCAGCGCACTGACATTGTCAAGCGCCATACCCGCTGTGTCGGCGATGGACTTCAAATGCAGAAGCCGCCCGTTGGGCAACAGCATGAACAGGCTCAAACCATCGTCAGCGCCTGCTGCGACCACATAGGCACGATCGTCAAGCGTTGTGACGCTAAGCGCCGAGCCACCCTGAAACCGCGTACTAAGATCGTCGTTCACCTGATCGCGCACCCGCAGTCCGCCATCGCTGCCGACCTCGACCACTGAAATCGAGCTGGTGCCCGTCGCCGTGATCAGCGCAAAGGTCTTTCCGGCGAGGCTGACTGCCTCGATTCGATAGAGGCGGTTCACCGCGAGCCCTTCGCTGATGCCCGCGGTATCCGCGAGAGTGGTCGAACCATCCGCGTGCACCGCGAGGCTCGTCATCGTGTTGCCATACATCGAAAGGGCAAGCAGATAGGTCTTGCCGCCCACCGAGACCGACGTCATGTCGCTCAGGAAACTGGTCTGACCGATCACTGAAAGATCGGTGAAATTCGTCCCGCTGAGCGAACCGACCGAATTCACGGTATAACCGATGACCAGACCGCTGCCATTTGTCGTAGCATAAACAGCGGTCCTGCCCGAAGCGAGCGTCACCGCCTCAAAACTGCTGACCGAGGTGAGACCGACCGGCAGCGTCCCCGAAAGCGAGATCGCTCCGTCGTCGCCAATCGCATAGGCGGTCACCTGGCTGTTGGCAGCCCCGTAATAGAACAGCATCTGGGTGCCATTCAGCGCGCCGATCTCAAGCTGATATTGCGCCCCGGTGCTACTCCAGGACGTGCTATATTCATAGTCGAGCGTCGCATAGCCCGCGTTCGGCGCCCAGACGAGAAGCCCTCCACCCGAACCCGTCGCGGAATAGACCCGCATCGCACTTCCAGATCCCGTGACCTGTAACGCGCGAATATCCCAAACCAGGGAATCATACGGTGCATAGCCCGTGCCGATATGTACCAGATCCACCATGGTCGCCCCCGCTCCATTGCGGGACGACAATCGGAGACGAATGCCGAACGAGTCGGGATGCAATCTGGGCGAAACTGCGGATCTTCGCTAAAATCGGAGAATCTAAAACCTGAAGGATACCGGGCGCGGGCGCCGGCTCTATTCAAAACAGCTGGCCCGGCCATCGCGGGCGATGGTCTGGGCGCCGTCCTCGATCTGACGCGCGCGGCGCTGCACGAAGGCCGAGGGTTTCGCCGCCGAGCGCCCCTTGGGATCGGGCAGCACGGCAGCCAGAAGCGCCGCCTGCCGCGTGCTGAGCTTGTCGGGTGTGGTCCGGAAATACCGGAAGGCCGCAGCATTGACGCCGAACACACCCTCGTCGAATTCGGCGACATTCAGATAGACCTCGAGGATGCGGCGCTTGGTCCAGACCGCCTCGACCGCTGGCGTCAGCACCGCCTCCATCGCCTTGCGCGGCCAGCTGCGCCCCTGCCACAGGAAGACGTTCTTCACCACCTGCTGGCTGATCGTCGAGGCGCCGCGGCCCGCGCCTTCATCGAGCGCCTGCCGGATCGCGGCCATGTCAAAGCCCCAGTGCTGGCAGAAATTGGCATCCTCGGCCGCCACGACCGCGCGCGCCATCACCGGGGCCATATCCTCGATCGCGGTCCATTGCCGATCGACCCCGCCCAGACGGCGGCTCTCGGACCAGATCGTCCAGGTGATCGGCGGATTGATGATCGTATAGAGCACGACGAGCGCCAGCACCGCCGCGATCAGCCCAAGCCCCAGCCGCGCCACAAGCCGCAGAACCCGCGCGCGGGGGGGCTGGCGCCTGCGTTTGGCCTTGGCCACCGCCCGGGAGACTTTCGCGTTCTTAACCATGGGCCCAAAAACCACGCTGGCGGGGGCAGGGTCAAGCCGCGCAATGCAACGGGCGGGACCATCGGCCCCGCCCGTCCTGTTTCGCCGTCCGGCCCGTTACTCGGCGGGCATTGCCGCGGGTTCGTCGCTCAGCGGATAGGCCAGATGCACGAGCATCTCCTTGGGGCAGACCTGCAGGAAGTTGGCGCGCTCGGCCTCCCAGTTCTGCAGGATCTCGGTCGCCTTGCGCGAGCTGGTCTCGCGGGCGTGGCGTTCGACCAGACCCTTGAGCTGGGCTTCCCAATGCGGATGGCTGACCGCACAGGTCACGAGGCTTTCGAGGTTCATGTAATCCTCGGCCAGCCCGTCCGGGTCATAAAGATAGGCCATGCCCCCGGTCATGCCCGCACCGAAGTTCGCGCCGATCCGGCCAAGGATCACCGCAACACCGCCGGTCATGTATTCGCAGCCGTTCGAGCCACAGCCCTCGACCACCACCTTGGCGCCCGAGTTGCGCACCGCGAAGCGCTCGCCCGCGCGGCCCGCCGCGAACAGATACCCATCGGTCGCCCCGTACAGCACGGTGTTGCCGATGATCGTGTTCTCGCTGGCCACCAGCGGCGAGGCCATCGGCGGACGCACCACGATGGTGCCGCCCGACAGACCCTTGCCAACATAGTCATTGGCATCGCCCGAGACCTCGATCTTGAGCCCCGGCGCCGCGAAAGCGCCAAGCGACTGACCGCAGGACCCCGTCAGCTTCACCGTCAGATGGTCGGACTGCAAAGCGTTGCGCATCCCGAAATTCTTGACGATATGGCTCGAGGCGCGGGTGCCGATGGTGCGCAGAGTGTTACGCACCGCATAGCTCAGCTGCATCTTCTCGCCGTCCTCGAAGAAGCGGTGGCCGTCCTTGATGATCTCGGCATCGAGCGTATCGGGCACATAGTTGCGCGGCTTTGACCGATCATAGACGATCTTGTCCCAGCCATCGACGGTGATCAGCAGCGGGTTCAGGTCCAGATCATCGAGATGCGCCGAGCCACGGCTTACCTGCGTCAGCAGATCGGCCCGGCCGATGATCTCGTCCAGCGACCGCGCGCCGATCGAGGCCAGAATTTCGCGCACCTCCTGGGCGTAGAAGGTGATCAGGTTGACCACCTTGTCGGCCGAGCCGGTGAACTTGGCGCGCAGCGCGGGGTCTTGGGTGCAGACGCCCACCGGGCAGGTGTTCGACTGGCACTGACGCACCATGATGCAGCCCATCGCGATCAGCGCGGCGGTGCCGATGCCGTATTCCTCGGCCCCCATCATCGCCGCCATGACGATATCGCGCCCGGTCCGCAGACCGCCATCGGTGCGCAGCGTCACCCGCTCGCGCAGGTTGTTCATCGCCAGCACCTGATGCGCCTCGGTCAGGCCCATTTCCCACGGCAGACCCGCATGTTTGATCGAGGTGGCGGGCGAAGCCCCGGTGCCGCCATTGTGCCCCGAGATCAGGATGATATCGGCTTTCGCCTTGGCCACCCCGGCCGCGATCGTGCCCACGCCCGAGCTGGCCACCAGCTTCACCGTGACCTTGGCGCGCGGGTTGATCTGTTTCAGGTCATAGATCAGCTGCGCGAGGTCCTCGATCGAATAGATATCGTGGTGCGGCGGCGGGCTGATCAGCGTCACCCCCTTGGTCGCATGGCGCAGCCGCGCGATCAGCTCGGTGACCTTCATGCCGGGCAGCTGGCCGCCTTCGCCGGGCTTGGCGCCTTGGGCCACCTTGATTTCCAGCTCTTCGCAGTGGTTCAGATATTCGGCAGTCACACCGAAGCGCCCCGAGGCCACCTGCTTGATCTTGGCGCTGGGGTTGTCGCCATTCGGTTCCGGCACGAAATGCGCCGGGTCCTCGCCGCCCTCACCGCTGTCCGACTTCGCGCCGATCCGGTTCATCGCCACGTTCAGAAGCTTGTGCGCCTCGGGCGAGAGCGCGCCGAGCGACATGCCGGGCGTGACGAAGCGCTTGCGGATCGAGGTGATCGATTCCACCTCTTCGATCGGCACCGGCTTGCCCAGCGTCTTGATATCCAGCAGGTCGCGGATATGGATCGGCGGGTTCGACCGCATCATGGCCGAATATTGCTTCCACAGATCATAGCTGGCGCGGTCGCAGGCCGATTGCAGCATGTGCATCGTCTGCGCTTCCCAGGCGTGTTTCTCGCCGGTGCGGCGCGCCTTGTAGAAGCCGCCGATCGGCAGAACGTCCTGACCGCCGAGCCAGCCTTTCCTGTGCAGCTCCTCCAGCTTGTGCTGGATGCCGTGCAGACCGATGCCGGAGATGCGCGAATGCATCCCGGGGAAATATTCCGCAACCATCGCGCGGCTCAGGCCGACCGCTTCGAAGTTCAGACCGCCGCGATAGGACGAGATGATGGAAATCCCCATCTTCGACATGATCTTCAGCAGCCCCGCGTCGATCGCATCGCGATAGCGGCGCATGTTGTCGATCAGCGACCCTTCCAGCAGGCCGCGCTCGATCCGGTCGGCGATGCTGTCCTGCGCCAGATAGGGGTTCACCGTCGTCGCACCCGAGCCGATCAGCACCGCGAAGTAATGGCTGTCGATGCACTCGGCCGCGCGCACGTTGATCGAGGTGAAGGTCCGCAGACCCTTCTTGGTCAGCCACGAATGCACCGCGCTGGTGGCCAGAATCATCGGCATCGCGACCTTTTCGGGCGACTGATGTTCATCCGTCAGCACCAGATGCGCGGCCCCCGAGCGCACGGCATCCTCGGCCTCGGCGCGAATGCGTTCGAGCCCGTCGCGCAGCGCCTCGGGGCCGCCATCGACCGCAAAGGTGCAGTCGATCACCGTCACCGCCTGACCGAACTGCTTCATCATCTCGGCGAATTCGGCGTTGGCGATGAAGGGGCTTTCCAGAACGAGGATCTCGGTCTGGCTGCTGTCCTCGTCCAGCACGTTCTTGAGGTTGCCGAACCGCGTTTTCAGCGACATCACCCGGCTTTCGCGCAGGCTGTCGATCGGCGGGTTGGTGACCTGGCTGAAGTTTTGGCGGAAGAAGTGGCTCAGCGGGCGGTACTGCTTGGACAGAACCGCGGGCGGCGTGTCATCGCCCATCGAGGCCACGGCCTCTTTGCCATCCTCGGCCATCGGCGCGAGGATCTGCTCCAGCTCTTCGACCGAATAGCCCGCCGCGACCTGACGGCGGCGCAGATCGGCGCCGGAGTGGATCGCATGTTCGGGCACGTCGCGCATCACCGCGTTCAGGTCCACGACCTTCTCGACCCAGTCACCAAAGGGCTGGCTGTTCGCCAGACGGTCCTTGATGTTCTTGTCGTGGTAAAGTTTGCCCTCGCGCATATCGACGGCGATCATCTGCCCCGGCCCCAGCGCGCCCTTCTCGACAACCGACATTTCATCGACCGGAACCATGCCGACCTCGGAGCCGGCGATCAGCATGCCGTCGCCCGTCACCACATAGCGCATCGGACGCAGGCCGTTGCGGTCGAGACCGCCACAGACCCAGCGGCCATCGGTCATGGCCAGCGCCGCGGGGCCGTCCCAGGGCTCCATCACCGCGTTGCAATAGGCATACATGTCCTGCCACGCCTTCGGCATGTCGGTGGTCGATTTCGACCAGGCCTCGGGCACCAGCATCGTCTTGGTCATCGGCGCCGACCGGCCCGAGCGCACCATCAGTTCAAACACCGCATCCAGCGCGCCGCTGTCCGAGGCGCCCGCCGGGATGATCGGCTTGATATCCTCGGCGCTCTCGCCAAAGGCGGTCGAGGCCATGCGGATCTCGTGGCTCTTCATCCAGTTGATGTTGCCCTTGATCGTGTTGATCTCGCCGTTATGCGCGAGCATACGGAACGGCTGCGCCAGCCACCATTGCGGGAAGGTGTTGGTCGAATAGCGCTGGTGATAGATCGCAAAGGCGCTCTCGAACCGCTCGTCCTTCAGGTCGGGATAGAATTCCGCGACCTGCTCGGCCAGCATCATCCCCTTGTAGATGATCGAGCGCGTCGAAAGCGAGCAGATGTAAAGCCCCGCGATCTGCGCCGCGATCGCCGCTTTCTCGATGCGGCGGCGGATGATGTAGAGTTCGCGCTCGAAGATCTCGTCGTCGATGTCCTTCTCGCAGCGGATCAGGATCTGTTCGATCTCGGGGCGGGTGGCGTTCGCCTTCTCGCCCAGAACGCTGGTGTTAACCGGCACATGGCGCCAGCCATAGATATAGTGACCCATCCGCAGCACTTCGGATTCGACGATCGTGCGGCAGCGCTCCTGCGCGCCGAAATCGGTGCGCGGCAGGAAGATCTGGCCCACCGCGACTTTCTTGTCGGGGTCGGGCGCATGGCCGGTGCGGTGGATCTGGTCATAGAAGAAGGGCCGCGGGATCTGCACATGGATCCCCGCGCCGTCGCCCGTCTTGCCGTCGGCATCGACCGCGCCGCGGTGCCAGATCGCTTTCAGCGCGTCGATCCCGGCGGCGACCACCTTGCGGCTGGCCTGACCATCGAGCGAGACGACAAGGCCGACCCCGCAGGACGACTTCTCGTCATCCATCTTGAACAGCGAATGCTCGTCCATCCACTTGCGCTTGGCTTCCTCGGCGGCAACCCAGGCTTCATCGTATTTCGTCATCGCAGGCCTCCTCAGAAGGTGGACGGGGCAGGAAGGGGGGACAGGCCGGTCATCAGCATGTCGCAATCGAATTTGGGCGTGGTCTCGGCGAAGCCCTCGTCGCCCGGAAAGGCGAAGGTGACCGGCGCCTGAAAGCTCATGGAGCGGTCGCCATAGGCATTCTCGAAGACCTCGGTATCGCCGAAGAAGATCCGCCGCTCGCGGCTGATGTATTGGGTGCCGCGCCGGGTCGCGATCTGGGCGCCGCTCTCGTCTTCCATGCGCAGCGCGAAATCGCAGCGCTCCAGCGGGACGCCGTCGATGGTGACGCGTTCCCCGGTCAGCTGATCGTGACCGATATAGCGGATCGCCTCGCCGAAATTGTTGCGCATGACGAAGTCATAATCGTCGCGGCCCGTGGCCAGCAGTTCGCTGAACGAGGCATTGTCCGCCGATCCCGCAATGTCGAGGCGGTCGATCTCGCCCCGGTCGCGGCTGATCGATTCGATCCAGCGGGTTTCGTCGTCGATCCGGCTGACAAAGAATTCGCCGGTGCCGTCGGCATAGGAAATCCACTGCTCGCCCGGCGCATCGCCCGCGCAGGTGAAATGGTTCGACACCTGACAGTCGTGCAGCTGCACCGTGATGTTCAGCGTGCAGCCGGGCGGCGGGGCGAAGGCACCGGCCAGCAGGGGGCCGGCGCCAGCCAGCGCCCCCGTCAGTCCCAGTGCAAAGATGCGAGCACGCATCGGCTTCATCCTTTCGAAAGGCTCGGGGTCAGACAGGCTGACCCATTTCCCGGGCAGGAGGGCCCTGCCCGAGCCGGGATCACTCGGCCGCGACCGCCGCCGCGCCGTCGAGGAACTTGACGATCTCGGCGCCCGCCTCGCGGCCGTCACGGATCGCCCAGACCACAAGGCTGGCGCCCCGCACGATATCGCCCACCGCATAGACGCCCGGCAGGCTGGTCGCATGGGTGCCGAAATCGGCCTTGATCGTGCCCCAGCGGGTGACGGTCAGCGCCTCGACCCCCCAAAGCGTCGGCAGGTCCTCGGGCTCGAAGCCGAGCGCCTTGATCACCAGATCGACCGGCTCCTGATAGGTGCCGCCCTCGATCGGCTCGGGGCTTTGGCGGCCGGTTGCATCGGGCGCGCCCAGCTTCATCCGCTGCACCGTCATCGAGGTGACGGGATCGCCGGAAAAGCCCACCGGCGCCGCCATCCAGACGAATTCCACGCCCTCTTCCTCGGCGTTCTGCACCTCGCGCTGGCTGCCCGGCATGTTCGCCCGGTCGCGCCGGTAAAGGCATTTGACGCTGGTCGCGCCCTGCCGGATCGAGGTCCGCACGCAGTCCATCGCCGTATCGCCGCCGCCGATCACGACAACGCGCTTGCCCGCGGCATTGAGCGTGCCGTCCTCGAATTCCGGCACATCGTCGCCGAAGCTTTTCTTGTTCGAGGCGGTGAGGAAGTCGATCGCGCGCACGATCCCCGCGGCATCGGCGCCCGGGTCGCGCAGATCGCGGGTCTTGTAGACGCCGGTCGCGATCAACACCGCATCATGTTTGCCGCGGATCGCGTCAAAGCTGATATCCACGCCCACGTTGCAGTTCAGCACGAACTCGACGCCGCCCTCTTCCAGCTGTTTCACGCGGTTCATCACCACGTCCTTTTCCAGCTTGAAGCCGGGAATGCCATAGGTCAGCAGCCCGCCCGCGCGGTCGTAACGGTCATAGACGGTGACCTGAACGCCCGCCCGGCGCAGCACGTCGGCCGCCGCCAGACCGCCCGGACCCGCGCCGATGATGCCGACCGATTCCGGCCGCTCGACCGCGGGTTTGATCGCTTTGACCCAGCCCGAATCCCACGCCGTGTCGGTGATGTATTTCTCGATCGCGCCGATGGTGACGGTGCCATGGCCCGATTGCTCGATCACGCAATTGCCCTCGCACAGACGGTCCTGCGGGCAGATGCGGCCGCAGATTTCCGGGAAGGTATTGGTGGCCTGGCTCAGCTCATAGGCCTCTTGCAGGCGGCCCTCGGCGGTCAGGCGCAGCCAGTCGGGGATATTGTTGTGCAGCGGGCAATGCGTGTGGCAGTAGGGCACGCCGCATTGGCTGCAGCGCCCAGCCTGCTCGGCCGCCTTCTGATCCGCGAATTCGCGGTAGATTTCATTGAAATCGTGGGAGCGCACGCTCGCGTCGCGCTTTTCGGGCATTTCCTTCGCCGTTCCGACGAATTTGAGCATGCGTTGCTTGGCCATGGCTGCGCCTCCCTTAAGGGTCTCGGGTGCGCATGGTTACACCGGCTTGTGGAAAAATAAAAGTCAGCAAACGTGACCTAAATCCATAAATTTTCAGGGGATGCGCGCTTTGCTGCGGCGACAGTCCCGAAAATTAGGTAAGCATGGATTACCTAAACCTAGTAACCCATCCCGATCGCCACCAAAACGACCACGCCGACGATGATTCGCCACCACCCGAAGGGCGCGTAGCCGTGGCGGCTGACAAACCCCAGAAGACCACGCACCACGAAAATCGCTGCGATAAAGGCCGTCACGAAGCCAACCCCGATCAGGTTCAGGTCCGCCGCGCTCAGAATGTCCCGGTTCTTGTAGAGATCATAGGCAAAAGCCCCCGCCATCGTCGGCATCGACAGGAAGAAGCTGAATTCCGCGGCAGCGCGCTTGGAAACGCCCATCATCATGGCACCGACGATTGTCGCCCCCGAGCGCGAGACCCCGGGCACCATCGCAAGGCACTGGAACAGCCCGATCTTCAGCGCGGTGCCCAGCGGGATCGCGGTCGGCTCCTCGATCCGGACATTGAGCCTCATCTTGTCGACGATCAGCAGGATCACCCCGCCCAGCACCAGCATCACCGCGATCAGCGTCGGCGTCTCGAAAAGCACCGTCTTGATGAAATCATGCGCCAGAACGCCGATCACCACCGCGGGCGCGAAGGCCAGCAGCACCGCACCGATGAAGCGCCGTGCCACCGGGTCGCGCGGCGCCGAGGTAAAGATCTCGAACAGGCGTTTGGCATAGACGCCGAGGATCGCGAGGATCGCACCGAGCTGGATCACCACCTCGAAGGCCTTGCCCGTCGATTCGAACCCGAGGAAGTGACCGGCCAGAAGCACGTGGCCGGTCGACGAAACCGGGATGAACTCGGTCAGACCTTCCAGCAGACCGAGCGCCGCCGCGACGAGCGTATCCGACATCGGTCAGGACGTCTTGCGCAGGTTCTTGGCCGAAGCCTGGATCGCCTCGTATTGCCCGTTCACGCGGAAGCGCCACAGGTAATCGGGCAGCACCACATCCATCGGAACCGGCTCGATCCCCAGATCGGCGAAGCCCTTGGCGCCCTCGGACACGACGTTGTCGCGCTGCAGGTTCTTGACCTGATCCATCGTCAGGATCCGGTTGGTCACCAGACCCAGCGTCAGCGCCTGCACCGTATCGCCCGCAAAGGCGATCAGGTTCGCGGCAAAGCGCGGCAGGCCGATTACCGCGCGGCGGCGATTGATCACGCCCAGCATGCGGGTCATCAGGCCCTTGAACGTATCGACATCGGGGCCGCCCAGTTCGTAGATGCCCGGGGCTGCGGCGCCGGTGACACCCGCCACCGCGGCGCGCGCCACGTCATCGACATAGACCGGCTGGAACCGGGTCGCGGCGCCCACGATCGGCAGCACCGGACCAAAGCCGGCCATCGCCGCGAATTTGTTGAAGAAGCCATCCTCGGGCCCGAAGATGATCGAGGGACGCAGGATCACCGCATTGGGGAAATGCTTGAGCACTTCGGCCTCGCCCTCGGCCTTGGTGCGGGCATAGGCGCTGTCGCTGTCTGCATCGGCACCCAGCGCCGAGATCTGCACCAGCGTCTGAACCCCGGCCTTGGCGGCGAGCCGCGCAACCCGGCGCGCGCCATCCGATTGCACCGCGTCGAATCGATTGGCGCCCTCGTTCACGAGGATCCCGACGCAGTTCACCACCGCATCGGCGCCCTTCATCGCGGCGCGCACGCTTTCATCGTCGCGGATGTTGCACAGGACCGGTTCAACCTGACCGACAGCGCCATAGGGCTTGACGAAGAGCGCCTCGTTCGGGCGGCGGACGGCGACACGCACGCGCCAACCTTCTTTTGCCATGCGGCGCGCGATATAACGCCCGACAAACCCCGACCCGCCATAGATGGTCACCAGCTTCGACATCGGCTTCGGCCCTTTGTTACGAAAAGTCGCACCCTGATTAGCGCCAAGACCCCGGCCAAACAAGGGCCAAGGCCGCCTGAGGGGTCATGCGGGCGGCCCGGGCGTTGATCGGCGATGAAAATCTTTGCGACACCCGTTGACAGTGCCGATGCACCCCTATAAATCGCCCCCCACGACATCTGCCCAGATGGCGGAATTGGTAGACGCGCACGGTTCAGGTCCGTGTGCCGCAAGGCGTGGAGGTTCGAGTCCTCTTCTGGGCACCAATATCCTCAAAGCCCCGCGACTTCGGTCGCAGGGCTTTGTGTTTTGCGCTGCGCTGCTCCAACCAATGGAATTTAGGCGGATCTTGGTGCCCCCCTGAGAAAAGCGCAAAGGCGGCCCAAAGGCCGCCGAAGCGTCACGATCGCCCAAGTTGACTGTCCTGAGAGAAGTGGTGCCGGTGAAGGGACTCGAACCCCCGACCCCATCATTACGAATGACGTGCTCTACCAGCTGAGCTACACCGGCACTGGTGGCGGCTCGATTAGCATGACCTCCGGGCGATGTGTAGCCCCAAAATTCAATGCCGCGTCGGCGCGGTTTCCGGTGGCGCTGCGATCTCGGCCTCGGGGATATCCTCGGCCTCCGGCGCCGGGGGCTCGGCCGCGGCCGGCTTGCCCACGATCAGGGGCAGCATCTCGGCGCCATGCGGCAGCGGCGCGGCGCCCTGCACCGGCTCGCGCCAGCTCAGCGTGTCGAAGCCGCCGCAATTGTCGCAAACCGGGGTCCAGTCGGCCTGAATATTGTGGCATTTGTCGCAGCACCATTGCGGCCCTCGCGGCGCCGTCAACGCGCGCGCCAGCCAGCCGCGCACCACGGCATCATCGGCGCCCTCGCCGCGCTCGACCGCCGCTATGATCGCCAGCACGCGGGCGGTCGGATGCGTCTCGACCAGATCGCCGAGCGCCCGCCGTGCGGCGGGAAAATCCTCGGCCGCAATGTTCAGCTCGGCGCGCAGGAGCTTCGTTTCCTCATGCTCGGGGCGCAGCGCGAGCAGCTTCTCGAACCGCTTGAGCCGCGCGGCGGGCGATTCATCCGGCGCGATCTCGGCAAAGGCTGCAGCCAGATCGGGATGCGGCTGCGCGGTCCAGGCCTTGGTCAGCACACGCGCGGCATTCTTGCCATTGCCCTTGGCGATATAGGCGCGCGCCGCCATCGCTGCGGCCGGGATCAGATCGGGCGAGCTTTTGTTCGCCGCAATCGCGGCTTCCTGTGCCTCGATCGTGGCGCCTTCGTCGAGCACCCCCTTGGCCTCTTGCAGCGCCAGCACCGCATCGCGGCGCTTGTGCAGCCCCTTCGGCATCTGCCCCTGCAGCCGCTTGTCGCGCAGGATATTCCGCGCGCCGGTCCAGTCGCCCTTGCCGGTCTGCAACTGTAACAGCGTATCCTGCACCTCGAGATGCCCGGGTTTCAGGGCATAGGCCTTTTCCGCCAGCTTCAGCGCGGTTTCCGTATCGCCCTCGGCCAGCTTCTGACGCAAGAGGCCACGCACGCCGACGAAACGGGTCTGATCATTGGTCAGGAGCTTCTTGTAGATCTCGGTTGCCTTCTTGGTGTCGCCCGCGACCTCGGCCGCCTGCGCGCTGAGCAGGTTGGTCAGCTCGGGGCGGCGCAGGAAGCGCTCCGCGCGCGAGGCCTTGCTGAGCGCCAGACGCCCCTCGCCCGAGGCAACCGCCATCATCCCCTCGGCCAGCGCCTGATAGCCCTTGCGCTCGCGGTTGCGGTCGAAATAGCGGCTGATCGCGGTTTCGTCGCCATTCAGAAAGCGCAGGAAGGCGACGATCAGCCCGATCACCCGGATCGCCACCCAGACGAGCGCAAAAAGCACCAGCGCCGCGATCACCGCCTGCAGCGGGCCCAGCGAATATTCGCGGCCGAGCGCGACAATGCGGATGCCCTCGCCGCTGGCGGCCAGATGGTTGGCGCCAAGCGCCAAGGCCGCGACCAGCGCCAGAAACAGGGCAATCTTGAGGAAAGACCAGATCATGATTGCCCCCTTACTGAACCGACTGCGCCAGCGCGCCCAGCGCCTCGAGCGCGCCAAGCCGCATCTTCGCCGCATTGACCCAATCGGCCATCGCCGCCTGACCCGCCTCGGGCAGGGCCGCGATCTCGGTCACCGCCTTGCCGATATCGCCGGCATCCACGGCGGCCTGTGCCCGCGACAGCACGGCATCAGGGTCGTTGCCCTCCTGCGGCTCGAGCGAGCGCGCCCCGGTCTGTGCCAGCAGGAAAGCGCCGATCCGGTCGCCCACCGTGCCCGTGGCCGCCGCACGCCGCGAGGCCGCAAGACCTGCCCGCGCCGCCTCGGGGAAGCCCGTTTGCAAGGTGGTCAGACCCGGCACCTGATCGGTGATCGCTGTCGGCAGGGCAAGCCCCGCCGCGCTCAGATCGGCCAAGGCCGGTGCCAGCGGCGCGCCACTGTCCAGCGCCGCGCCCAGCCGCGCCACCGCCGCCTGCGCCATGGTGCGCTTGGCGGCCGCCTCGCTTGCGGCGCGCAGCTGAGCGGCCTGATCCTCGGCGGCCTTGATCTGCGCCTGCGCGGCGGCAGCGGCGGCCTCGATTTCCTCTCGCGTCACACTGGCGCTGCCACCCGCCTCGGCGATTTGCGCGCGGAGCGCATCCAGATCGCGCTGGAACGCGGCCAAGGCCGCATCCGACACCGCCCCGCCCTCGACCGGGCGTTTCTCCAGCGCGCTCAGGCGCTGATCGAGCGCCGCCTGCGCCTCGGCCGCGGCGCGCGCCTTGGCACTGGCTTCATCCAGCGCGGCAGTCACGCCCGACATATCGGCCGCCGGCGGCACCGCAGATTTCAGCGAAGCCAGCTCGGTGCCGAGCGATTCGATCCGCGCGGCCTGCGTGGCGATCGTCTCTTGCAGCGCGCCAATCGCCGGATCGGGCATTGCTGCCGGCACGATCCGCTCGCGCAGCGCTTGCGGCAGCTGTGGCAGCGCATAGATCGCAGCTCCCGCGCCGAGCGCCGCCGCGATCACACCGCCCAGAACAAGCCCACCGATCCCGCCACGGCTCTGGGCCGCTGCCGGAGCGGCGGCAACCGGCGCCTCGGGCGCGATCTGCGTCTCTGCCACGGGGTCTTCGCGCATGGGGTCCTGGGGTGTGGGCTCGGCCTCGGCAACCTCCTCGGCCTTCTCCTCGGGAAGGGGCTCCGGCTCGGACATCGTCACCGGTGCCTCGGGGTCGGCCGGGGTGATCAACGGGGTTGCCGCCTCGGGCGCGGTCGCTTCGGCCGCGGCCTCCGGTTTTGCCTCGGGCGTGGTGTCCTCGGTTGCCGGTTTCGGGGTTCTGGGTTTCGCCACGGCCATTCCTCCTACTCGCACCACGCGGGTTCGGAGCTACCTTAGAGGCGCGATCCGGGCGGCTCAACCCGGATCGGCAGGGCCAAGAAGCCGCAGCAGCGCCGCCCCGACCCCGGCGGCATCCGGGGTTTCGGCGATCTCGAGGCGCGTCGGGTGCAGCGCCTGCGCCGCCTCGGCCACCTTCGGGCTGATCGCCGCCACCCGAAGATCGAGCCCGCGCCCCGCCAGATGCCCAGCCAGAAGCCGTGCCGACCGCGGCGAAAAGATCGGCGCCGCCAAAACCCGCGCCGCGTCGATCCGGGCCAGCAGATCGGCGGGGACGTCCTGCACCGCCTGACGATACAAAACGGCCTCGATCGTCTCTATTCCTGCGGAATTCAGGGCCTCCGCCACGGGAAAGGCGCTCTCATCACCGCGCGCATGCAAGAGCCGCCCCGCTGGCGGCGCCGCGCGGATCAGATCGACCAGCGCCGCCGCATCGCCCGGTCCGGTCACCGTATCGAACCCCGCAGCCCGCGCCGCCTCGGCCGTGCGCGCGCCCACGCAATAAGCCCGCCGCCCCGCCGCCGGGGCCTGCGCCACCAGCGACGCCACCGCATGGCGCGAGGTAAAGATCGCGGCCCTGAAATCGGGCACGGGCGCCACAACTGGCGCAATCTCGATCACCGGCGCCACAATCACCGGCCAATCGGCCCCGTGGCGCGCCCGAAATCGCGCGGCGAAACCCTCGGAATCGGCGCGCGGGCGGCTCAGCAGAAGGGTCGGGCGAGGGTTCGTCATCGCGTCCCGGGATTGTGCGGCGGTCCCCCCGGTGTTACCTGCGGGAAAAGCCCCACGCAACCGAAGCGACATGGACAGCACCCTGACCTTCCTCGGCCTCGAATCGAGCTGCGACGATACCGCGGCGGCGATCGTGCGCGCGGGCCCCGGCGGCGCCGAGATCCTGTCCTCGGTCGTCGCAGGCCAGACCGAGCTGCACGCGGCCTTCGGTGGCGTCGTCCCCGAGATCGCCGCGCGGGCTCATGCCGAGAAGCTGGATCTGTGCGTGGAAGAGGCGCTGGCGCAATCGGGCCTTGGCCTTGGTGATCTGGATGGAATCGCGGTGACGGCGGGGCCCGGGCTGATCGGCGGGGTGATGTCAGGGGTGATGTGCGCCAAGGGGATCGCCGCGGGCAGCGGCCTGCCGCTCATTGGCGTGAACCATCTGGCGGGCCATGCGCTGACCCCGCGGCTGACCGACGCGCTGAGCTATCCTTATCTCATGCTGCTGGTGTCGGGCGGGCATTGCCAGTTCCTGATCGCCCGCGGCCCCGAGGCGTTCACCCGCCTCGGCGGCACGATCGACGACGCGCCGGGCGAGGCCTTCGACAAGACGGCGAAGCTGCTCGGGCTGCCGCAGCCCGGCGGCCCGGCGGTCGAGGCCGAGGCAGCGGCGGGCGATCCGCGCGTCTTTGCCTTTCCGCGGCCGCTGCTGGATCGGCCCGGGTGTGACATGTCGTTTTCCGGGCTCAAGACCGCGCTGCTGCGCGCCCGCGATGCGGCGGTGGCCGAGCATGGCGGCCTGCCCCGAGGCCTTCGCGCGGATCTCTGTGCCGGGTTTCAGGCGGCGGTCTGCGATGTTCTGGTCGAGAAGTCGCGCCGGGCGCTGCGGCTTTATATGGCCGAGGCGCCCAGTCGCCCGGCCTTTGCCGTGGCCGGGGGTGTGGCAGCGAACCGCGTGCTTCGCGCTGCATTAGAGACGCTTTCGGCCGATTTCGGCGCGGAATTCGTGGCGCCGCCGCTGCGGCTTTGCACCGATAACGCGGCGATGATCGCCTGGGCCGGGATCGAGCGCTTCCGCATGGGCGCGCGTGACGGCATGGACCTGAGCGCGAGGCCCCGCTGGCCGCTCGACCAGACCGCGCCGGCGTTGCTGGGCTCGGGCAAGAAAGGGGCCAAGGCATGAGCGTCGCGATCCTGGGCGCGGGGGCCTTTGGCACGGCGCTGGCGGTGACGCTGGCGCAGAATGGGCCCGTGACGCTCTGGGCGCGCGATGCCGATCAGGCACGGGAGATGGCGGCCGCGCGGCAGAATGCGCGGCGTCTGCCGGGGGTGAGCCTGCCCGAAAATGTCTCTGTTACGGCGGAAATCGGGGCTGCGACCCGGGCCGAGGTAATCCTTCTGGCGATGCCGATGCAGCAGATGGGCGGGGTCCTGCGGGCGCATGTCGGGCAGCTGAACGGCAAGGTTCTGGTTGCCTGCTCGAAGGGGATCGACCTTGCCAGCGGTCAGGGGCCGAGCGCCTTGATCGCCGAGGCCTGCCCTGAGGCGGGGCCCGCGGTTCTGACCGGCCCGAGCTTTGCCGCCGATATCGCGCGCGGGCTGCCGACGGCGCTGACGCTGGCGACGCGCGCGGATGACCCAGCGCTGCAACAGAGGCTGTCGACGCCGACGCTGCGGCTATACCGGACGACCGACATGATCGGCGCCGAGCTGGGCGGCGCGTTGAAAAACGTGATCGCTATTGCGGCAGGCGTGGTGATTGGCGCGGGCCTGGGCGATTCCGCGCGCGCAGCCCTTATGACGCGCGGTTTTGCCGAGATGACCCGGCTGGCCACCGCGCTCGGCGCCCGGCCCGAGACATTGGCGGGCCTGTCGGGCTTTGGCGATCTGGTGCTGACCTGCACCTCGACGCAATCGCGCAATTTCCGCTTTGGTCAGGCGCTGGGAAGCGATGCACCCTTTGACAGCGCGACCACGGTCGAGGGCGTTGCCACCGCAAAAGCCGTCTCTATTCTGGCGCAAAAGCGCGGAATCGAGATGCCGATCGCCACCATGATCGCCGCGCTGACCGATCGGCGCATCACGATATCCGAGGCCGTTCAGGCCTTTTTGTCCCGCCCCCTCAAGGAGGAATGACCATGCTTTATGCCGTTATCTGCCGCGACAACCCCGGCGCGCTGCAACTGCGTCTGGATACCCGCGCCGAGCATCTGGCCTATATCGAGGCAACCGGCATCGTGAAGATGGCGGGGCCGTTCCTCGAGGACGGGCAGATGTGCGGCTCGCTGGTGATTATCGAGGCCGAGAACCTTGCCGCTGCGCAGGACTGGGCCGCGAATGACCCCTATGCCAAGGCCGGGCTCTTCGCTAGCGCCAGCATCACCGAATGGAAGAAGGTGATCGGCTGATGGCGAAATGGCTGTTCAAATCCGAGCCGAACAAATGGTCCTGGGACCAACAGGTCGCCAAGGGTGAGGTCGGCGAGCAATGGGACGGCGTGCGCAACTATCTGGCGCGCAACAACATGCGGGCGATGAAGATCGGCGATCAGGGTTTCTTCTATCACTCGAACATCGGCAAGGAGATCGTCGGAATCGTCGAGGTCTGCGCCGAGAGCCATCCCGATTCGACCAGCGACGACCCGCGCTGGGATTGTGTTGATATCCGTGCGGTGCGGCCGCTCAAGCGGCCCGTGACGCTGGCCGAGGTCAAAGCCGATCCGCGGCTGGCCGATATGGCGCTGGTCACCAGTATGCGCCTGTCGGTGCAGCCCGTTACCGACGCTGAATGGCAGATTATCTGCGAATTGGGCGGAATCGAGCCCTGAAAATACGTGGAGGGCCCCGGCACCCCTACCAGGACCCTCCATCACCCCACGTGCTCCCCTACGCACCACACGTGAAATCTATCTGGGTCCTGCCTTCCTAGCCGGTAGGTTGGTTATAGCGCAGGGCCCGATTCTCCTCAATATCTTCTTTTGGACAATGTGACGCAAAATCAATTGGTTAATGCCACTTTGTGTTAACCAAGCCCTTGCCAATCGCCACAATCCCATTAGCCTGGCGCCATGCAGGATTGTGTCATCGTCGCCCATGGATCCCCCTCTGACCCGCCCCCCCAGCAGGCCGCAGTCGCCGCTTTGGCGGCGCGGGTGGCGGCGCTGTTGCCGGGGCGGCGGATCCGCGGGGCGACACTGGCAAGCCCCGGCGCCTTGGCCGAGGCCTTGGCGGACCTTCCGGACCCGGCGATCTACCCGTTTTTCATGGCCGAGGGCTGGTTCACGCGGCGCGAACTGCCGCGGCGACTGGCCGAGCTGGGCCATCAGGGCAAGCAGCTGCCCCCCTTCGGGCTGGACCCGGATTTGCCCGACCTGATCACGCGCATTGTCATCGACGCCGCGGAAAAGGCGGGAATAGAGCCTGAATCGGCGGATCTGATTCTTGCCGCGCATGGCTCTGCGGTGGCGCGCCGGTCAAAGGATTCGGCCTATGCCATGGCGGAACTCCTGCGCGGGCGCACCCCGTTCTGGCGCGTACGGGTCGGGTTGATCGAGGAGCCGCCCTATCTGCACGATATCGCAGCCACCACGCGCATCGGGATTTGCCTTCCGTTCTTCGCGCTGCGGGCGGGTCATGTGACAGGCGACATCCCCGAGGCGCTGGCCACCGCCGGGTTCCGCGGCCCCTTGCTGCCCGCGGTGGGCGAGCATCCCGCCGCCGCGGGACTAATTGCCGCGGCGATCGCCCGAGGCTGACGCCGCGTCGGGTTTGTCATATAACTGTCACACAACGTTTGCATAAGCGTCATGCGAAGTCCCTAGGACGGCGACGATGCCAAGCGGCCCGCAACTGAACTTCAGGAGCATTCCATGAAAACCGTGAAATTCACCGTGTCGGCCCTGGCGATCATCGCCGCCTCGGCCTCGGGCGCCTTCGCCCGCGACCAGATCCAGACCGCCGGCTCGTCGACGGTTCTGCCCTATGCCACGATCGTTGCCGAAGCCTTCGGTGAAAACTTCGACTTCCCGACCCCCGTCGTCGAATCGGGCGGTTCGGGCGCTGGCCGCAAGAAACTCTGCGAAGGCGTTGGTGAAAACACCATCGACATCGCCAACTCGTCGTCGCGCATCAAGCAGTCGGACATCGACCTCTGCGCCCAGAACGGCGTGACCGAGATCATCGAAGTCCGCATCGGCTATGACGGGATCGTCTTCGCCAGCGACATCAACGGCGCCGAATTCGCCTTCACCCCGGCCGACTGGTACAACGCGCTGGCCGCCGAAGTCGTGAAAGACGGCGCGCTGGTCGCCAACCCGAACAAGACCTGGGCCGACGTGAACCCGGCGATGCCCGCGCAAGACCTGCTGGCCTTCATCCCCGGCACCAAGCACGGCACCCGTGAAGTGTTCGACGAGAAAGTCCTGCACGCTGGCTGCAAAGCCTCGGGCGCCGAAGAAGCCCTGATCGCCGCGAAAGGCGAGGAAGACGGCAAGAAAGCCTGCCTCGCGCTGCGCACCGATGGCGTGTCGGTCGACATCGACGGCGACTACACCGAGACCCTGTCGCGCATCGACGCGAACAAGAACGCGATCGGCGTGTTCGGCCTGTCGTTCTATCAGAACAACACCGACAAGCTGCGCGTCGCCACCATGGACGGCGTTGTCCCGAGCGTCGAATCGATCGCTTCGGGCGACTATCCGGTCTCGCGTCCGCTCTACTTCTACGTCAAGAAAGCGCACCTCGGCGTGATCCCGGGCCTGCAGGAATACATCGACTTCTTCGTGTCGGACGACATGGCTGGCCCGAACGGCCCGCTGGCCGCCTATGGCCTCGTGTCGGACCCGGAACTGGCCGCGACCCAAGCGATGGTTGCCGCTGGCACCCCGATGGGCCCGCTGAAGTAAGTCAAGACCCCTCCGGATGGCGCCTTCGGGCGCCATCCTTCTCTTTCGCGGCGGGATATCTCCATGAGCATCGGTCTGCTTTCCCTGATCGTGATCGCCCTGGCGGTCGCAGGTTTCCTGATCGGCCGCGCTCGCGCGCTGTCGAAAGCCGGGGGGGACATCCGTCGCCTCCATTCGCTGCCCAACTTTTACGGGCAATCGGTCTTCCTGTTCACCGCCGTTCCGGCGCTGCTGCTGATGGCTGCATGGCTGATCCTTCAGCCGATGCTGATCGAGGCGCGCGTTAGCGGCATGATCACCGCCGCTGATGTGCCCGAGGGCAGCTCGGTCGGGCTGGTGATGTCGGATGTGCGCCGCATTTCGGACGGGATCGACCTGATCCTGTCGCAAGGCGACCTGAGCGGCGAGGATGTGGCGCGGATGCGCGCCGATTTCTCGGATGTGCGCTCGCGTCTGGCGACCGTCGGGGTCGCGCTTGGCGCCGATGTGAAACCCGCCGTGTTTGAAGCGGCGAAAGCCTATAACAGCGCCAGTTCCAGCGGTCGGCTGATGATGAGCGCCGCGGTTCTGGCCGTCGCGCTGGCCGGGATGGCCTTCGCGCTGTCGCGCACCACCGCCGATTTCCGCGCCCGCAACGTGTCGGAAACCTTCGTGCGGGCACTGCTGATCGCGTCGTCCTTCATCGCGATCCTGACCACGGTCGGCATCGTCCTGTCGCTGGTCTTCGAGACCGTCCACTTCTTCCAGCTCTACCCGGCGAAGGACTTCTTCCTGAGCACGATCTGGAACCCGCAATTCCGCGGCGGCTCTGATCTGGGCATCCTGCCGCTGCTCTGGGGCACGCTTTACGTTTCCTTCGTGGCGCTGGCCTTCGCGGTGCCGATCGGGCTCTTCGCGGCGATCTATCTGGCGGAATATGCCAGCAAGAAGGTCCGCGCCGTGGCCAAGCCGCTGCTCGAGGTGCTGGCCGGCATTCCGACCATCGTCTACGGTCTTTTCGCCCTGATCACCGTCGGCCCGATGCTGCGCGACTATTTCGCACAACCGCTGGGGCTGGGCACCTCGTCCAGCTCGGTGATGACCGCGGGTCTGGTGATGGGGATCATGCTGATCCCGTTCGTCAGCTCGCTGTCGGATGACATCATCAACGCCGTGCCGCAGGCGATGCGCGATGGCAGCTATGGCCTTGGCGCGACGCAATCGGAAACCGTGAAACAGGTGATCCTGCCCGCCGCGCTTCCCGGTATCGTCGGCGCGATCCTGCTGGCGGCCTCGCGTGCGATTGGCGAGACGATGATCGTGGTGCTGGGCGCGGGGGCCGCGGCGAAAATGTCGCTCAACCCGTTCGAGGCGATGACCACGGTCACGGTGAAGATCGTCGGCCAGCTGACCGGCGACACCGAATTCGCCAGCCCCGAAACGCTGGTGGCCTTCGCGCTGGGTCTGACGCTGTTTGTCTTTACCCTCGGCCTGAACATTCTCGCGCTCTACATCGTGCGCAAATATCGGGAGCAATACGAATGACCATGCATGCCACGAACATGGGCAATTCGCTCTACAAGACCGATCCGCTGACCAAGCGGCTCAATGCGGCGGAGGCGCGCTTCCGCATCTACGGGATGGCGGCGGTGGCCTTCGGGGTGCTGGCGCTGGTCGGGCTGCTGACCTCGGCTCTGGGCACGGGGGTCAGCGCCTTCCGCCAGACCTTCGTCGAGATCCCGGTGATGCTGGATGCGGCGGTGCTGGACAAGTCGGGCAACC
Organism: Sphingomonadales bacterium; assembly: GCA_014763785.1. GTDB lineage: Bacteria > Pseudomonadota > Alphaproteobacteria > Rhodobacterales > Rhodobacteraceae > Rhodobacter. Next base: position 44,233 of record JACXUS010000002.1, read on the forward strand.
GCAACCCCGAGGAAATGGCCAAGATCACGACCATCGGCTACGCCAAGGTGCTGGAAACCGCGATGGTGGCCGAGCTGACCGAACGCGGCCTGCTGAACGATCGGGTCTCGGCCAAGGATGCGGGCGGGCTGATCTCCAAAGAGGCCCCCGCGCAGCTGCGCAACATGGTGCTGGCCAATCCCGAGCTGCTTGGGACCACGGTCGAGTTCCGCGCGCTGGCCAACGGCCGGGTGGACGGCTTCTTCAAGGGCCGCGTCACGATGGAAAGCGCGGCGCTGGACAGCAATATCAGCCCCGCCCAGCTGGAGCTGGCGCAGAAGATGCGCGAGCTGGGCCTGCTGAGCGTGAGCTTCAACTGGGGCTTCATCACCGGGCCGGACGCGTCCGAGCTGCGCCCCGAGGCTGCGGGTCTGGGCGTTGCGATCCTTGGCTCGCTTTACATGATGATCTTCGTTCTGGTTCTGGCACTGCCGCTGGGCGTCGCCGCCTCGATCTATCTTGAGGAATTCGCGCCGCAGAACCGGTTCACCGACCTGATCGAGGTGAACATCTCGAACCTCGCCGCGGTGCCCTCGATCGTCTTCGGGATCCTCGGTCTGGCGGTCTTCATCAACTTCGGCGGCCTGCCGCAGAGCTCGCCGCTGGTCGGGGGTCTGGTGCTGACGCTGATGACCCTGCCGACGATCATCATCGCGACCCGCGCCGCGCTGAAAGCCGTGCCGCCCTCGATCAAGGACGCAGCGCTGGGGATCGGCGCCTCGAAGACGCAGACGGTGTTCCACCACGTCCTGCCGCTGGCGATGCCCGGCATCCTGACCGGCGCGATCATCGGCCTGGCGCAGGCCCTGGGCGAAACCGCGCCGCTTCTGCTGATCGGCATGGTGGCCTTCGTGCGCGACTATCCGGCGGCGCCGCCGGAAGGCTTCCTAGATCCGGCTGCCGCGCTGCCGGTTCAGGTCTACAACTTCACCCAGCGCGCCGATCCTGCTTTCATCGAACGTGCCTCGGGGGCGATCATCGTTCTGCTGGTCTTCCTCCTGGCCATGAACCTGCTGGCGATCATTCTGCGCCGTCGCTTCGAGCGGCGCTGGTAAGGGACCATAGCCATGAACGATATGAGACTGACGGAGAGAACCGTGGACACCACCGAGATCAAGATCGCCGCGCGCAAGGTGCAGGTCTATTATGGCGCGACCCACGCGAACAAGGATGTCGATGTGGATATCCTCGACAAGACGGTCACCGCCTTCATTGGCCCCTCGGGCTGCGGCAAATCGACCTTCCTGCGCTGCCTGAACCGGATGAACGACACCATTTCGGTCTGCCGCGTCGAGGGCGAGATCCTGCTGGATTCCGAAGACATATATGACAAGAAGGTGGACCCGGTGCAGCTGCGCGCCAAGGTCGGCATGGTGTTCCAGAAGCCGAACCCCTTCCCCAAGTCGATCTATGACAACGTGGCCTATGGCCCGAAGATCCACGGCCTGACCAAGAACAAGGCGGAGCTCGACGAGATCGTCGAAAGCAGCCTGCGCAAGGCGGCGCTGTGGAACGAGGTCAAGGATCGTCTGGACGCGCCGGGCACCGGCCTGTCGGGTGGTCAGCAACAGCGTCTGTGCATCGCCCGCGCCGTTGCCACCTCGCCCGAGGTGCTGCTGATGGACGAGCCCTGCTCGGCACTTGACCCGATCGCGACCGCGCAGGTCGAGGAGCTGATCGACGAGCTGCGCGAGAATTTCTCGGTGGTGATCGTGACGCACTCGATGCAGCAGGCCGCGCGCGTGTCGCAGCGCACCGCGTTCTTCCACCTCGGCAACCTCGTCGAATTCGGCGAGACCGGCCAGATCTTCACCAATCCCAGCGATCCGCGGACGGAAAGCTACATCACCGGCCGCATCGGCTGATCGGAGGACGCAATGAGCCAACATATCATGAGTGCCTTTGACCGCGATCTGGAAGCGGTTCAGGCCATGGTCGTGAAGATGGGCGGCATGGTCGAGGCGCAGATCCTCGACGCGGCCCAGGCGCTGGAAGCCCGCGACGAAGAGCTGGCCGACGAAGTGCGCAAGCGCGACAAGGCCATCGACACGCTCGAAGAGCAGATCAACGAAGAGGCTGCTCGGCTGATCGCGCTGCGCTCGCCCGCGGCCAGCGACCTGCGCATCGCGCTGTCGGTGATCAAGATCGCGGGCAGCCTCGAGCGGGTCGGGGATTATGCCAAGAACATCGCGAAACGCTCGAATGTTCTGGTGCAGATGCCGCAAATCAACGGTTCGACCGGCGCGATCCGCCGTATGGCGATGACCGTCGAAGCGATGCTGAAGGATGCGATCGACAGCTATATCCAGCGCGATGCCGCTCTGGCCGCCGATGTGCGCGCCCGCGATGTCGAGGTGGATCAGATGTATAACGCGCTGTTCCGCGAATTCCTGACCTATATGCTGGAAGACCCGCGCAACATCACCGGCTGCATGCACCTGCATTTCATCGCCAAGAACATCGAGCGGATGGGCGACCACGCCACCTCGATCGCAGAGCAGGTGATCTATCTGGTGACCGGCGAGATGCCCGAGGACAACCGGCCGAAAACCGAAAGCGTGACCGCTTTCGACGAAGCGGAGAACTGATCCATGAGCCCCGCCCAACAGCCCTGCGTGCTGGTGGTCGAGGACGAATCGGCCCAGCGCGAAGTCCTGCAATACAACCTCGAGGCCGAGGGGTTCCGGGTCGCCATGGCGGTGAACGGGGACGAAGCGCTTCTGATGGTCAAGGAGGAACGCCCTGACCTGATCGTTCTCGACTGGATGCTGCCCAATGTCTCGGGGATCGAGATCTGCCGCCGGGTCAAGGCCAATCCGGAAACCCGCGGCATTCCGATCATCATGCTCTCGGCCCGTTCGGAGGAATCCGACCGGGTGCGGGGCCTTGAGACCGGCGCCGATGATTATGTCGTGAAGCCCTATTCGGTGGTCGAGCTGATGGCGCGGCTGCGCACCCAGCTGCGCCGGACCCGTCCGGCCACCATGGGCGAGCGGCTGGCGTTCGAGGATATCCTGCTCGATGCGGCCGAGCATCGCGTCTTCCGCGATGGCAAGCAGCTCAAGCTGGGCCCGACCGAGTTCCGCCTGCTGTCCACGCTAATGGAAAAGCCGGGCCGGGTCTGGACCCGCGATCAGCTGCTCGATCGGGTCTGGGGGCGCGATATCTATGTCGATACCCGCACGATCGACGTGCATGTCGGGCGGTTGCGCAAAGCGCTGATGGTCAATGGCGGCAGCGATCCGGTGCGCACGGTGCGCGGCACGGGCTATTCTCTGGGCTGATCCGCAAGGAAAGCCTCGACTTCGGCGCGGGCGGGAATGGCATCGGCCGTTCCCGCCCGTTGCACCTTGATCGCCCCGGCAGCGGCCGCGAGCCGCATCGCGGCGCGCGGGGCCAGCCCCTCGGCGAGGCCTGCCACCAGATATCCCGCGAAGGTATCCCCCGCGCCGGTCGTATCGACGACCGTGGTCGGGAAGGCAGGCTGAAAAAACGTCTCTGATCCGGCGCAATCGTGCCAGTCGGCGCCCTCACCGCCCTTTGTGATCACAACGTTGGGAACGCCTGCCGCTGTGACCGATTGCCCCGTCGCCGCCGCAAACTGCTCAGCCTCGACCGCATTCATCAACAGCAGATCGACATGGGGCAGGATCGCGCGCACCGCCCCGGCCTCGAAGGGCGCAGCGGAATAGACCACAAAGAGACCCTGTTCCCGCGCAAAACGCGCGGCCTCAACCTGGGCCGAGGTTTCATTCTGCAAGATCAGCACATCGCCCGGCCGCGCCGAGCCCAGCGCGGCAATCACCGCCTCGGGGGTGATATCCCGATTGACCCCGGGATAAAGGACAATGCTGTTTTCCCCGTCCGTATCGAGCAGGATGATCGCATGCCCCGTCGCCCCGGGCAGCTCGGCCACATGCGCGCAATCGACCCCCGCCGCCCGCAGACGGGCCAGCATCGGCCCGCCCTCCGCCCCGACGGCGCCGATGTGGTGCACGCGCGCGCCCGCGCGGACCGCGGCCACGGATTGGTTCGCGCCCTTGCCGCCCAGCCCCTGTGCATAGCC
>JACXUS010000254.1 GCA_014763785.1 Sphingomonadales bacterium
TATCGCAGTCCCGAGCACAACCGCGCCGTCGGCGGCGCAACCCGCTCCAAGCACCTCGACGGCGCCGCCTTCGACATCGCCATGGCGAACCACGACCCGATGGCGTTCGAGGCGGCGGCGCGCGAGGTCGGGTTCCTCGGCTTCGGTTTCTATCCGCGCTCGGGCTTCATGCACGTCGACCTCGGCCCCGCACGGCAGTGGGGCGAGCGGTTCCCGGTGCGGGCGACGGCATTTGCAGCCGAAACGCCGCCCGCGCGCGAAGTGCTGGCCCACAGCCGCACGATGAAGGGGGGTGGCGCGGCAGGCGTAGCCACGCTGGGCGCTGCCGGGGTGGAGGTTGCGCAGAGCGTTCTGGCCGAGACCCAGACCGCGATCCTGCCGCTCGTGCCGTATCTCGACACGCTCCGCTGGGTGTTCATCGCCGTGGCACTCGGTGGCATCGCGGTCACGATCTACGCGCGTCTCGATGACTGGCGCAGGGGGCGGCGGTGATCGCCAGGCTGGTCACCGGGATTGCCACGAGCCCGTGGATGCGGGCGGCGCTGCGCTACGGAGCCATCGCGCTCGCCGTGCTCTTGTTCCTGTTTTCGCTTCGGCGCTCCGGGGAGCGAGCGGGACGCCTCGTTGAACGCCTCGAAGCCACGGAGAAGGCCAATGACGTCCAACGCCGGATGCTGGAAGCGGCGGCTCGCCGTCCTCGCGATCGGGACGAGCTTGTTGAGCGGCTGCGCGACGGGCGCCTCTGACGTCGGCGCGTTTGGGGCGTGTCCACCCGTCGTCGAGTACGGCCGGGCGCTCTAGGCGCAGGCGGCGGAGGAACTGGCCTTGCTGCCGGCGGGATCGGTAATAGCCGAGATGCTGGCCGACTACGCCGTGATGCGGGAGCAGGCGCGGGCTTGCAGTTGAACCCGCCTCTGTGCGGGCTCCCCTCGCTCGCGTTGGGATGATTGCTCTTGCATCCCGCCGGGGCGCTCCACGATAGTGGGGATATGGCTGAAAATACCAAACGCCCTGCCCTCCGCATCCGCATCGTCTTCGGCGACGAGGAAATGATCGGCCCCGGCAAGGCCGAACTCCTCGAGCGCATCGACCGCTGCGGCTCGATCGCTGCGGCGGGTCGCGAAATGAGCATGAGCTACAAGCGCGCCTGGCAGCTGATCGGCACGCTGAACGCCATGTTCCGTGAGCCGCTCGTGGACAGCACCCGTGGCGGGCCCGGCGGCGGTGGCGCGGTGCTCACCGAACTCGGACGCGAGGTCCTCTCGCTCTATCGCGCCTTCGAAGCGGACGCAGCCAAGGGGGGCGCCGCGCATATTGCGGCGTTGCAGTCCCGGCTGAGGGATATTCCCAACGAAAAATAACGATTGACCAATCCGGCGGCGTCTGGCGATATGTTTCCTGAAACACATCACGAGGGAGTCGCCCATGCCGTTCGCCTTTGCCCGCCGTGCCGTCCTTGCAATCGTGACCTCCGTGACCCTTGCCGCGGCGCCTGCCTTGGCCCAGGACGACGCGCCGGTGGTCGCCGCCGCCTCCGACCTGCAATTCGCGGTCAAGGAAATCGCCGAGGCGTTCAAGACCGAAACGGGCAAGGAGGTGAAGCTCGCCTTCGGCTCGACCGGCAATTTTGCGCGCCAGATACGCGAGGGCGCGCCCTTCCAGATGTTCATGGCGGCCGACGAGAAGTTCGTGAAGCAACTGGCGGCGGATGGATTCACCCGTGACGAGGGCGCGCTCTATGCCGAGGGGCGGGTCGTCGTCATGGTGCCGCACGGGTCGGCGCTGAAACCCGACGAGGCGATGGACAATCTGGCGGCGATGCTGGACGCCGGCACGATCACCCGCTTCGCCATCGCCAACCCGGAACACGCGCCCTACGGACTTCGCGCGCAGGAGGCGCTCCAGCATCGCGGGCTGTGGGACAAGATTCAGCCGCATCTGGTGCTGGGCGAGAATGTCAGTCAGACGGCGCAGTTCGCGCTTTCGGGCAATGCCGAGGGGGGCATCATCGCCTATTCGCTGGCGCTCGCCCCCGAGGTCAAGGTGCAGGGCGAGTTCGCGCTGATCCCGGCCGACTGGCACGATCCGCTGTTGCAGCGCATGGTGCTTTTGAAGAATGCCGGCCCCGTGGCCGAGGCCTTCTACGCCTACATGAGCACGCCGGCCGCGCGGGCGATCATGGAGAGATACGGCTTCGTCCTGCCCAAGGCCGAGTGACGCATGGACTGGACGGCGCTCTGGCTGTCGCTGCGGCTGGCGGGATGGACGGTGATCGTCCTCCTGCCAGTCTCGGTTCTGATGGGGCGGTTCATGGCCATTCGTGCCTTCCGCGCCAAGGGGCTGGTCGAGGCGCTGGTGATGCTGCCGCTGGTGCTTCCGCCGACGGTCTTCGGCTTCTATCTGCTGGTGGCCTTCGGGCGGAACTCGCCGGTGGGCGATCTGTGGCAGAGCCTGTTCGGCCATCAGCTCGTGTTCAGCTTCGAGGGGCTGGTGGTGGCCTCGATCATCTTCAACCTGCCCTTCGCCATCCAGCCCGCGCAGCGCGGCTTCGAGGCGATCCCCGCGGAGGTGCGCGAGGCGGCCGCCTGCTGCGGGATGTCGCCGCTGCGATCCCTTTGGCGCGTGGAACTGCCGCTGGCCTGGCCGGGGCTCATGACCGCGATGGTGCTGACCTTTGCCCATACGCTGGGCGAGTTCGGCATCGTGCTGATGGTCGGCGGCTCGATCCCCGGCGAGACCAGGACCATCGCCATTTCGATCTATGACCGGGTGCAGGCGTTCGACGGCCAATCCGCCGCGATCATGTCGGCGGTGCTGGTGGCGATCTCGCTCTTCACCATCGCGCTGACCTTCTGGCTGTCGTCCCGCGTCGGGCGGAGGCTGTCCTGATGTCGCTCGAGGTCATGGCGAAGGCGACGGCGCCCATCCCGCTCGACGTGGCGTTCCGGGTGGAGCCGGGCGAACTCTTGGCGCTGGTCGGCCATTCCGGATCGGGCAAGACGACGCTCATGCGCACCATTGCCGGGCTCTGGCAGCCAGCGGCCGGGCGGGTCGCGGTGGACGGGGCGCCGTGGCTCGACACCGCCGCGCGGGTGAACCTGCCCGCGCATCGCCGCCGGGTCGGGATCGTGTTCCAGACCTACGCGCTCTTTCCGCACATGACCGCCCGCCAGAACGTGATGGCGGCGATGGACAGGCCCGATGCCGCCGAGGCCGAACGGCTCCTCGATCTGGTCAACCTGCACGGGTTGTCCGGCCGCAAGCCCGCGCAGCTTTCGGGCGGGCAGCAGCAGCGCGTCGCGGTGGCGCGCGCGCTGGCGCGTCGACCGCAAGCGCTCCTGCTCGACGAGCCCTTCTCGGCCGTGGACCGCGCCACCCGCGAAAAGCTCCATGGAGAGATCATCGCGCTCCGCGCGCATCTGAAGATGCCGGTGGTCCTCGTCACCCACGACGTGAACGAGGCGCAACTGCTGGCCGACCGGATGGTGGTGATCGAGAAGGGAAGCGTCGTCCGCTCCGGCACCACGGCCGAGGTCATGGCCGACCCAGATGCCCTGCGCGCCATGGGCATCCGCGAGGTGGCGGCGATGCTGCCCGCCACCGTGGCCGAGCATCTCCCCGACGGTCTCAGCCGCCTCGTTACCGCGACCGGGCCGCTCTTCCTGCCCACGGTGGAGGGCGCGCCGGGCACCCGCGTGGTGGTGCGCATCATGGCGCATGAGGTGATCCTGTCGCGGGCCCGCCCCGAAGGGCTCTCGGCGCAGAACATCCTGGCCGGGAAAGTGACGCGGATCGTGCCCGGCGGCGGGCCGGGCGTGATGGTCCATGTCGCAGTGGGTGATCACGAAATCCTTGCCCGCATCACCCGCCGCGCCGCCGAACAACTGCACCTGCAACCGGGCGACACGGTGCACGCCATCCTCAAATCCATGTCCGTCGCCCGTGACCACATCGCCAGGGCCCGCGACGATGAGCATGCCGCATCGCGGGCAGCTCAATGACGCGACCCGCACGCCCTACGCTCTCATTCGGACTCGGGGCCGCGGTCGGCACGGCCGGAGGGCTGATCGGCCTTGGCGGGGCAGAGTTCCGGCTGCCCGCGCTGGTGGGCATCCTGCGCTTCTCGGCGCGCGAGGCGGTGGCGGTGAATCTGGTCAGCAGTTTCATCGTTCTGGCCGCCGCCTTTCCGTTCCGCGCGTCCACCGTACCGATAGACGAGATCACGCCGCATCTTCCCGCCGTTCTGGGGATG
>JACXUS010000255.1 GCA_014763785.1 Sphingomonadales bacterium
GACACGGGGTCGGGTTCGGCTGCGGCGGGGGCCGGTGCCGGCGTGGCCTCCCCAAAGAAATAGGCGATGCGCTGGCGTTTCAGCTCGGGCTCGATCGCCGGATCAAAGCCCCCCTCGCGCTGCGCGATCAGGTCACGCCAGGGATAGCTGGCGGTCTTCGCGCGGATCCGTTCGACATGCTCGTCAAGGCTGCGGATCACCCGCGCCGGATTGCCCGCGACCACAGTATTGGGCGGCACATCGCGGCTGACCACCGCGCCCGCACCGACAATCGCGCGCGGCCCGATGCTGACCCCGGGCAGGATCGTCGCCCCCCGGCCGATGAACACATCGTCATGGATGCGCACCGGCCCGACCGCATCCAGCGCGCAGCCATAGGCGCGGCCCAGCATCACCGCCGAGCCGTCATGCCCGCAGACCCAGGCGCCGACGATCCAGACGTTATTGCCGATCGACGTGTATTGCGGATCGGTGAAGGTGTTCGAGGGCAGCAGAAAGCAATTCTCGCCGAAGCTGTGAAACCGGCCATGACGCTTCATGTATTCCGTCCAGAGCGCGGGCGACGGGCGGCACAGCTTCCGCCAAAGCCACACGCCCCGGTTGCGCCTGAGCGCAAGTTCGGTCAGCATTTTGCTTATGATCCGCATCATAATGCAACCTTAGCATGCATTATGAGAATTCCAACAGGATTGATTCGCGCGGATCGGCGGGCCGCCGCAAGACGAAAGCGCCGCCCCGAAGGCCGGCGCGATCACCGCGGGATGGCTCCAGCTCCGGGGCACCGCTGGCGCGGCGCCGCGCGGATCGCCGAAGGAAGGCGCTGTCGATACTGTTCATGCGCAGCCGCAAGCGCCGATGCGGTTCGTAGAGCCGCGCAAAGCGCAGCGCCTTCTCGGCGAAGAACAGCGCCGCGCCATATCGCTCGACCCCGAAGCGCCACAGATAGGCCTTCTGCGCAAAGCCCAGACGCAGCCGCCCGATCAGATCGGGCACCACCGGCTTGCCGTTCAACGCATATCCGCGCGCCGTCATCAGCGCCCCGGCGCGCCCCTCAAGCAGGGCCACATCCTGCGCGGAGCATTTGTGACGCCATTGCGCGATCAGCGCCGGGTCCGGCGGCGGATAGCTGCTGTTGGCGTGATAGTTCAGCATTTCCGGGTCCCACTCGACCCCGAGGGCGTCACAGACCGCGCGCAATTCGCCCTCGAGATCGGTGAACAGCGCTTCATAGGTCAGCGTGTGGATCTGCGCAGGGTCGGCGCCGCGGGTGCCGCGATCCCATGCGCTTTCGGTGCGGACCCAATGGCCCACCCCATGATAGAGCGTCGCGGCCCAGCCCATATGGATGGACGAGCGCGCCACATCGCGCGGGTCGCGCAGCATATGCACGATCTTCGCCCGGGGGAAGATCGCACGGATCCGGTCGATATGGCGATGCACGTTGATCGTGACCACCGGCTTGTCGCCCGTGCGCTGCCGGATCTGCGCCAGGAAATGCTGCAGCAGATCCAGACCGTCGAGCGCCTCGGGCATGCTCAGGTGATTGGACAAGAAAATCCGGTTCGCCAAGAGCCGTTTCTTGTCATAGCGCCACCCGCTGGGCGCCGTGGCGTCCGGGCGCAACTCGTCGAACAGGAAGTCGAGCTCACCCGGATTGGCGATTTTCGGATGATGATCAAGCATCAGGCGGAAGACGGTCGTGCCCGAGCGCAGCGCGCCATAGATGAAGACAAGATCCGACGTGGGGAGGGACGGCGGAAGAGAGGGAGGCATATCGGCTCCTTTCATGCGGATAAGGGCGACAGGACAAGGGGATGGGGCTCAGAGCCCCGGCACAAATTTCGGCAAAACCTTCATCGTCTCGAGGAACATCTCGCGCAGCCGGGCTTCGGCTTCTTCGGCGGTCTCATCGGCGGCAATCGCCGTGGTCAGCCGCACCAGCGCGCCGTCGGTGCGCTGGATGGTGAAGCCGTCCCACAGCAGGAGCAGCTTGGCCTCCATGTCCCAGGCGACGTGGCGGCCGTGTTGCTCGAACCAGTAATAGACCAGCATCCGCGCCTCGCCCTTCTGGATCACGGCGCGGTTCAGCCGGAAGGGTTCGGACAGGCCCATCTCGGGCGCGACATCGACGCGCTCAAGCCGCGCGATCTCCCAGCCGGAGCCGGGCAGGCAGATCTCGGGCGAATGGATGCCGCCCTTGGTCTGATCCTCGTAATAGGCCGAGAAGAACTCGACCGGGGGTTCCGAGGCCAGCCGCGAGAAGCTGGCGCCATAGTAATCATCCGCCCCCAGAGAGCGCTCGACCGAGGCGCTCAGCCGGGCATTGGGCTGCGAGGTCCAGTCGCCCAGACTGCGCGGGTAAAGCGCGAAAGGCTCGCGGTCGATCATCTGCGCGACCGGGTGCGGGCGCATCTGCCAGCCAAGCGCCGCCGCCGCCATGATCACCACCGCCGCGATCATCCCCTTGGAGGGCTCGACCAGACCGAGGCGCCCGAGCTGCGGCGAGACGCCGTTGAAATCCAGATCCAGCGCCTCGGCCAGGCCCATCTTCGAGCGCTGCAGCCGCAGCATGCCCCGGGCCATGGCGAACAGGATCGCCACCGAGGCCATGAAGATCACCCAGCCCTCGAAGAAATGCTGGAAGCCCTCCAGATGCCCCTCGCCCATATATTGCACGAGGAAGCCGGCAATCGCGATGCGCACCGAATTCATCAGCACGGTGATCGGCGCGGCGGCCAGCAGCAGCACCGCCTTGTGCCACCACGGCCCGCGATAGAGCACTGCGAAGACATAGGAAAAGGACATGATCGGGAACAGATAGCGCAGCCCCGAACAGGCCTCGGCCACATGCAGTTTGAGCACGCCGAGGTCGATGATATTGCCCTCGAGGAAGACCGGCACGCCGAGCAGGCCGAGGAACCAGACCCCCAGCTCGGACGAGACGCCCTGCAGGAAATTCGACAGCTTGTAATAGAACACCCCGGGCAGCGGCAGCATGTAGACCAGATGCAGCACCGGCACCCAGAAATGCTTGCCCTGCGTCCAGCCAAAGGAAATCAGCAGCATCGCGCCGACCCAGAGGATCGTGGCATAGGCGACCACATCGTCGATCCGCGAGAACTTGCCCAGCGCGCCCAAGAGCACCGCCACCACCAGCAGCGCGATCCCCGGCCAGCGGTTGACCGGGCCCGAGCGGATCGGCTCGGCCTTGAGCTCGTGCAGGAACATGAAGGCCGACAGCACCGGAATGATCGGCCCGTGGCTGTATTCCGGCGTCGACCAGGCCGCCAGCAGCGCATCGAGCCCTTCGCGGAAATAGATCGCCGCCGCCACCGTCGCGAGCACCAGCAAGAGCGGCCCAGCCATCCCCGTGCGCGGCAGATCGCGCCACGTCAGCAGCCCCGCGCCCGACCCTTTGCCCGTTTCCGTGCTCGACATGATTCCCCCTGCTTCAACCCCGGAAAAGCTACCCTATTTTGCAGGTGCGAGATACCCGGCGCGGGCTTGCGGCAGGCAAAACCGGGCCATTCACGCGGTTGTCAGAGGGGGGTACCGGGAAATGCGCCGGTTCGGTCCAGCGCTGCCGCCCGGTCGGGCGCAGCCGGGGTCAGTCCGAATCGGCGGGCGTCTCCTGCGGCCGGGTGCGGGCGCCGCGCAGCATCACCGCCATCGCCGCCGCCCCCGCCAGAAACCCGCCCAGATGGGTTTCCCAGGCCAGCTGGCCCTGCATCACCTCGAACATCACCACATTGAGCCCGATCAGCAGCGCCACGGGCCGGATCGCCGCGCGCAGCGCCTCGGCATGCGGGCGCTCGCGCCAGTCCTCGGCGAAATGCTGCCAGACCAGCGCGCCCGCCAGTCCGAAGAGCGCCCCCGAGGCGCCCACCATCGGCAGCGGCTTGCTGGCAAAGATCGCATAGCCCACCCCGCCGCCGATCAGCCCCAGCGCATAGAGCAGTGTGAACCGCCGCGCGCCCAGATCGTCCAGCAATGGCCGCCCGAGCGAGACCAGCGTCACCATGTTGAAGCCCAGATGCCAGAGCCCGGCATGCAGGAAGCCATAGGTGACGAACATCGCGCCCTGCTGCAGCGGATAGTTCGGCGCCCAGCCGCCGCCCAGCAGCCCCGGCCAAAAGGCGAAGTTCTGCAACAGCTTGCCGCGCAGGAAGCCCGGGTTGCCCGACAGATGCAGCGCAAGCTCGGGCAGAATGCACAGCGCCGCGATCAGCCACAGCACCCCCGACC